>CACYNF010000063.1 GCA_902775595.1 uncultured bacterium
CGGTGGTTCGACGCGCAGAAGGCGGACGGCGTCGTCATTTCCGGCGACCTCGGCTTCAAGGGGCTCGTCAAGGAGCTCAAGTGCGTCGCCGACATCTGGTACGAGGTGTTCCCGAACGACCGGCGTTCCGACGGCGGCCATGTCGAAAAGCTCTTCGTCACCGGAAACCACGACGTCGACGGATACTTCTACCACCGCCCGGAGTTCCCGAAGGTGAAGTTTCCCGTGGACGAGGAGTCGGCGAAGGAGTCGTTCGTCTGCAACCGCGAACGAGTCTGGGAGGATCTCTTCCACGAGAAGTACGAGACGGTGAAGGTCAAGGAGGTCAAGGGCTACAAGTTCGTGCTCTTCCAGTGGTTCGCGCACCTCGCGAGCGACATCTGTTCCGAGCGCTGGACGGCCGAGCCGCCGGACACCCCGTTCTACAACGCGCTCAGGTACGAGCACAGGAAGCTCGACGAGTTCTTCGCGACGCGCGGCGCGGAGCTGAAGGGCGAAAGGCCGTTCTTCTACGTCCAGCACCACCACCCGGCCGACACCGTCTTCTCTCCGTTCCTCTACGCCTCGCCGCAGGGCTGGGGCGGGCACGACTTCGGCCGTTCGACGAAGTACCTGAGAAACTACCCGAACTGCATCGCCATCTCCGGCCACACGCATGTCACGATGAGCGACGAGCGTGCGATCTGGCAAGGCGAGTTTACGTCCATAGACGCCTCGGCGTGTCCAGGGCTTCCGTTCGCCGGGGTGATCGGCGGGCGCTCGAACGCTCACCGAGCGCGGAAGTTCCCGGAGGAGACGATCTTCGACTGCGAGACTCCGAAGGTCGGGCAGCTGCTTTCTGTCTACGACGATCGCATCGTCGTCCAGAAGCGCGAGTTCTCCTTTGACGAGGACCTCGGCGAGGACTGGGAATTCCCGTGGCCGATCTCCCGCGGCAGGCCGTATGCGTACGACGCGCAGGCGAAAAGGTCCGTGGTCCCCGAGTTCCCCGAGGGAACGGTCCTCAAGCGCACCGAGAAGGACGGCAGGCTGATCCTCGAGTTCCCGACCATCCGCCGCGAGAACGCAGGCGCGCGGGCCCTTGACTACGAGGTGGTTGCGGAGGGGCGCATCGAGGACTTCCGCCGGCAGATCGAGTGCCGCCGCGTGTATTCGAAGGGAATCGGGCTTGCCGAGCACCGCGACCGCGAGCCGGTGCGCGTCGTCTTCGACAAGGAGAAGCTCGACGCCGAGGGGTACAAGGACCTGACATTCGCCGTGCGGCCGTGCGACGCCTGGGGACACAAGGGCCGCCCAATCACCGCCTGACGCGGTTCGGAGGGGCGGCGGGCGCATTTTCCGCCGACATGCGACAAAATATGGTAAAATAGGCGGCATGAAAGGATTCAGCTGATGGCAAGGAAGGGGATAATTCTGGCCGGAGGCGCGGGGACGCGTCTCCATCCGCTGACGCGCGTCGTCTCGAAGCAGCTGCTGCCGGTCTACGACAAGCCGATGGTCTTCTATCCGCTGTCGACGCTGATGCTCGCGGGGATACGCGAGGTGCTGATCATCTCGACCCCGCAGGACCTGCCGAACTTCGAGCGTCTTCTCGGCGACGGCTCGGACCTCGGAATGAAGTTCTCCTACAAGGTGCAGGAGGTCCCGAACGGCCTCGCCCAGGCGTTCGTGCTCGGCGCGGAGTTCCTTGGGCATGACGACGCCTGCCTCGTGCTTGGCGACAACATCTTCTACGGCGCGGATCTGCCGCGGCTCCTCAAGGTCGCCGCGGAACGCAGCGAGCCGACGGTGTTCGGCTACCGCGTCTCCGATCCCGAGCGCTACGGAGTCGTCGAGTTCGACGCGGAGGGGCGTGCGGTCTCGCTTGAGGAGAAGCCGGCGAAGCCGAAGTCGAACTACGCCGTCGTCGGGCTCTACTTCTATCCCAACGACGTCGTCGGGAAGGCGGCTGCGCTGAAGCCGTCGGCGAGGGGCGAATACGAAATCACCGACCTGAACCGCCAGTATCTCGACGAGGGGCGGCTTTCGGTCGAGACGATGGGGCGCGGGTTCGCGTGGCTCGACACCGGCACGCACCAGTCGCTCGCCGACGCGACGAACTTCGTCCGCGCGCTCATAGAGCGGCAGGGGCTGCAGATATCCTGCATCGAGGAGATCGCGTGGTCCAGGGGGTGGATAGACGACGCGCAGCTCAGAAAGCTCGCAGACGGATACGGCAAGTCCACCTATGGCGCATACCTGCGCAACCTCGCGAAATCATCTTCTGGAAACTGACATATGGAATTCGAAAATACAATCGGGCTCGAGACGCACGTCCAGCTCAAAACGCGGACGAAGATGTTCTGCGGCTGCCTCCTGAAGACCGGCTGCGAGCCGAACACGAACGTATGCCCCGTGTGCCTCGGCTATCCGGGTGCGCTCCCCGTGATGAACAAGGAGGCGGTGAAGCTCACCGTGATGTCGGGGCTCATGCTCGGCTGCGAGGTGAACCGCCACGCGACCTTCGACAGGAAGAACTACTTCTACCCCGACATGGCGAAGGACTACCAGATCTCCGAGAACGGCAGCCCCCTCTGCATCGGCGGCGGCGTCGAGATCACGCGCGCCGACGGGACCAGGAAGTTCATAAGGATCAACCACATCCACCTGGAGGAGGACGCGGCGAAGATCAACCACTACGCCACGACCTCCGGCGTCGACTTCAACCGCGGGGGCACCCCCCTGATGGAGATCGTCTCCGAGCCCGACATGGAGTCGGCGGACGACGCGATCGCCTATCTTACTGCGCTCAAGGAGATGCTCGTATATGCGGGCGTCTCTGACTGCAACCTCGAAGAGGGCAACATGCGCTCGGACGTAAACATCTCGATACGTCCGAAGGGCGAGGCGAAGCTCGGCACGAAGGTCGAGATCAAGAACATGAACTCGTTCAGCGGCATACACGCTGCGCTCGAGTACGAGGCGAGGCGCCAGCGCGAGTGCATGGCGCATTCGATCCCGATCGTTCAGGAGACGCGCAGATGGGACCCCGAGGCGATGGAGACCGCCTCGATGCGCTCCAAGGAGAACGCGCACGACTACCGCTACTTCCCGGAGCCCGACCTCGTGCCCGTCGAACTTGACGAGGCGACCGTCGCGGAGTGGAAGTCCCTTCTTCCAGAGAAGCCCGAGGCGCGCCGCGCTCGGATGATAGCTGAGTACGGCATCGCGGAGTACGATGCCGAGGTCCTTTCCCAGCACAAGGAGAACGCCGACTACTTCGAGTTCGCCGCAAAGGGGCTCGACAAGAAGACGGCGAAGGCGCTCTGCAACCTGTTCATGTCCGACGTCATGGCGCTCATGAACGCGAGCGGGAAGTCGATCGGCGAGTGCGCGATGACGCCTGCCGCGCTCGCGTCGCTCGTGAAGCTCGCGGCGTCCGGCACGATCAACGGCCCGACCTTGAAGGAGCTCCTTCCCGAGATATTCGAGAAGGGCGGCGACCCAGGGCAAATCGTGAAGGAGCGCGGGCTCGGGGCGGTGAGCGACACGGGCGCGCTCGAGCAGTTCGTCGACCAGGCGATAGCCGCGAACCCCGGGCCGGTGCAGGACTTCAAGAACGGGAAGAAGGCCGCGGCGGGGTTCTTCGTCGGCCAGGTGATGAAGCTCTCGAAGGGCAAGGCCGATCCGAAGATCGTCGGCGGAATCGTCGCGAAGAAGCTCGCGGCGCTCCTCCTGCCGCTCGCGGCCGCGCTTTTCGCGCTCTTCGCGGGCTGCACCTCGTTCTCCCCACAGCAGTCGAGCATGTTCACCGACAGCGACGGCAACATCGTGGCGGTTGAGTATGGCCGTTCGAAGAGCGACCACAAGTCGAATTTTACCGCGCCCAACGGCAAGGTGGTGGAGATGAAGTCGAAGCTCGGGGTGCGCGTGACGCTTCCGGACGGCGAGAGCTTCCTCGCGTGGGAGTGCATGAACGTGCTTCCGTCGGGCACGATGTACCGTTCAGACAACGAGAAGTGGATGTACCACGCGAACGGCATTTCGTGCCGCGTGTTCGAGAAGGCGCAGAACGCGAACGGCGAGGACGACTATCTCGAGGTGTTCGAGGGGATAATCTGCGAGGGCCCGAAGAAGGACGGTCGGTAGGCTTGGGATGAATCCGCTCGACAACATACGCGTAGTCCTCGTCGGGACCCTCTACACCGGCAACGTCGGCTCCAGCTGCCGCGCGATGGCGAACATGGGAATACGCCACCTTCGCCTTGCCGCGCCGAACCTCCAGAATTCTTGGGACGAGGGGGAGAGGATGGCCGTCCACGCGACGGACATAATGAACGCGCGCGAGGAGTTCGCGACGTTCGAGGAGGCGGTTGCGGACTGCGTGGCGGTCGTGGGCACGACGGCGCGCGAGGGCCTTTACCGCCAGCACGTCAAGGCGCCGCGCGACTGCGCGGCCGACATTCTCTCAATCGCCGAGACGGGGCCTGTCGCCGTTGTTTTCGGTCGCGAGGACAAGGGGCTTCTCAACGAAGAAGTCGCGCAGTGCACGCACCTTGTCAGGATTCCCGTCGACGAGGGGTATACTTCGATAAACCTCTCGCAGGCGGTTCTCATAACGTGCTACGAGCTCTTTACGGCGACGGGGCGGTATGTTCCGCCGCACGAGAAGGCGCCGCCCGCGCCGCAGGCGCAGAAGATGCAGCTCATGAAGAACTGGTCGGCGATGCTTCAGGAGATTGGCTTCATGAAGCCCGAGCAGGCCGACCACTTCATGCAGGGCTTCCACCGCGTGTTTTCTCGCGGAGTGGTGACGAAGGACGACGCCGCTCTCATGCTCGGAGTCGCCCGCCAGGCGATCTGGGCGAAGAAAAACAGCGCGGCCGCCGCGACTGGCAGCACGCGACCATGACGCGCCTGATTTCCGGGGTTGCGCATCTGCAATGTCGCGGTAGTGGACTGGCTGTGGCATTAGTGGTATAATGTGAACATGAAAATCAGCATGTCAATCTTCGCGGCGATGGCCGCGCTTTCCCTCCTCCCCGCGCGCGCCGTCGGAGGGATCGACTTCCAGAAGCTCATCGACGAGGCGGCCGCGAAGGGCGGCGGCCGCGTAGTGGTGCCCGCGGGGGTGCACGAGACTAAGTCCCTGCGCATGAGGAGCCATGTCGAGCTGCACCTCGAGAAGGGCGCCGTGCTGCGCGGCAGCGTGCGGCACGAGGACTACTTCGACTTCCCCGTTGATGTCTGCGCCGTGCGTCCCGAGTCTTCCGGCCTTGTCCTCATATACGCCTGGGACGAGGAGGACATCGCGATCACGGGAGAGGGGACTGTCGACGGAAGGGGCCCAGAGTTCTTCCCCGGGCGCAACGAGAGCCCGTCGTTCCGCGGCCACTGGCCGAAACCGGCCCTGCCGCGCCCGAGGGAGGTGCAGTTCGTCCGCTGCCGCGACGTGCGGCTCCAGGGCGTGACGTTCAAGGACTCCGCCGGCTGGGCGATGCTCATACGCTTGTGCGAAAACGTCTTCGTCGACGGAATCCGGATCGACAACGACCAGCGCGTCATCAACTCGGACGGAATCGACTTTGACGCATGCCGCCACGTGCGAGTCGGGAACTCGACGTTCAAGACGGGCGACGACTGCCTCATCCTGCGCGCGATGCGCGAGAAGCTCGGCGACGTCGCGATTTGCGAAGACGTTGTCGTCTCGAACTGCGTCCTCGACAGCGCCTGCCAGACGATCCGCATCGGCTGCCCTTCGGATGACACGATCCGCAATGCAGTGTTCAGGAATATTCGCGCGACGGGGCACAACGGCATCTTCTTCGACTATCCAGTCCGCTACGTGCGCGCCTACGACGAGGGCTACATGTGCGTGTCGAACCTCGTGTTCGACGGCTACTCCGGCTCGCTGCGCGGCTCCGCTGTGCAGATCGTCGTAGAAGACGGCGTGAAGACACGCGGCGTGAAGGACATAGTGTTCCGCGACTTCGACGTCAAAAGCGCGCGTCCGCTGCGCTTCGTCGGCAACGCTGACTCGCCGCTCGAGAACCTGCGCTTCGAGAACGTGACGGTGAACGGCGAGAGGCGTCCCGACGGACCCGTCGCGCCGGAGGTGCGCCCGTCGCGTCCGCTCCGCCGCGCGGAGAGCTGGAGCTGGGAGACGATGAGCGAGTCGGGCTTCCGCATCCGCGACCCGTTCGTGCTTGTCGACGGCGGACACTACTACCTCTACGAATCCAAGCCGTGGTCCGGTGGGCGCGGCGTGGACGTGAGGCGCAGCGCGGACCTTGTGACGTGGACCGCCAAGAAGCCCGCGATGGTTCTTCCCGACGAGATACGCCCGACGGCGGTGTGGGCTCCGGAAGTCCACCGCTACGGCGGGAAGTTCTGGATGTTCGCCACGATCACCGAGGAGAAGGGGGTGCGCCCGATGGCGGCGATGGGCGAGGGCGTGGAGGAGAAGGATCTCGTCCCGCGCGGCACGTGGATATTCTCGTCCGACAGGCCGACGGGTCCGTTCAAACCCGTGAAACTCGGACCCGTCCCCCCGGCGGAGCTGCAGACACTCGACGGCACGCTCTACGTCGAGGACGGAAAGCCGTATATGGTCTATTGCCACGAGTGGTGCCAGACGGGCAACGGGACGATCGAGTACGCGCCGCTCGCGCCGGACTTCGCGTCCTTCCTCGAGCCGCCGAGGAAGCTGCTCGACGCGCAGAGCGCGATGGAGGGCGCTGGGAAGGTCACGGACGGTCCGTTCTTCCACCGCTCCGAGAAGAGCGGCAGGCTCTACCTCATTTGGTCGAACAACGTCGAAGGGCATGGCTACTGCGTGCTGGTCCGCTCGTCTGCCTCCGGAAAGATCGCCGGGCCGTGGACGAAGGACGAGATACTGTTCGGCAAGAATGGCGGACACGGCATGATCTTCAAGGGCGTCGATGGCAGGCTTCGCATAACGTTCCACCAGCCCAACTCCTCTCCCGACGAGCGCATGAGGATATTCGAGCTTGACGACGACGGCGAGAGGCTTTCCGTGAAGGGGGCGGCGAAATGACGCCGACACGCTCTACCGCGAGACGGCCAGGAGGTTCGGATACAGGACGCTCTCGCCGAAGGCCCGCCGGCGACTCGAAGGCATCAGGCGGCACTAAGGCCGGCTCGCCGTTTTTTTGGTATAATTGTCGGCATGAAACGGATATTCATGTTCCTCGTCGTCAACATCGCGGCGGTCGCGATGCTGACCATTGTCGCCACAATCGTCTGCGGACTCCTGGGCGTTGACCTCGCCGCAGAACTCGGGGAGGGCGGATACGCGCCGCTCTTCGTCTTCTCGTTCATCTTCGGCATGGCGGGCTCGGTGATCTCGCTGCTGCTCTCCAAGACCATCGTAAAGACGTCGATGAAGTGCCGCACGGTAGACGGCACAGAGGGCGAGGCGGAGCGCTGGCTCGTCTCAACCGTAGAAGACCTCGCCCGCCGCGCGAACATCAAGACGCCGGAGGTCGCGATCTACCCGGGCGCGGCAAACGCGTTCGCCACCGGAGCATTCAAGAATTCCGCGCTTGTCGCAGTCTCGACCGATATCATGGGACAGATGACGCGCGAGGAGCTTCGCGGCGTCCTTGGCCACGAAATCTCGCATGTCGCGAACGGCGACATGGTGACGATGGGCATCACCCAGGGAGTCGTGAACACGTTCGTCATCTTCTTCTCTCACCTTGCCGCGCAGATAATCCAGGGTGCGCTCAACGGCAAGGAGAGCCGCAGGAACCGTGGTGGGTACGGGCTCTACCACGTTATCGTGATGGTCATGCAGCTCGCGCTCGGATTCCTGTCGTCCATCGTCGTCATGTGGTACAGTCGCCGCCGCGAATTTGCCGCGGACGCCGGGTCTGCCCGGCTCATCGGCACGCCGGCGCCGATGATCGCCGCGCTGCGCCGCCTCGGGAACCTCCAGCCGGGCGTTCTCCCCGACTCGCTCAAGGCGTTTGGCATAAGCGGCAAGCATGCCTCGCTCTTTGCGTCGCACCCGTCGCTTGACGACCGCATCAATGCGCTGATGAACCTTCCGCCCGACACTGGCGTTTAAAAATATAGATATGTGCAAATCTCTTTTTAGACAGGATTAACAGGATTGACAGGATTATTTCTGTTCATGTCGATAAAATCTTGTAAATCTTGTAAATCCTGTCTAAAACGAAAAAGGGAAGAGCATATGTAAGGAGTCAAGTAAGATGAAGAAGATTGTAAGCTGCTTTGTTTTTGCGTTGGCCGCGGGGATTGCCCTTGCGGACGCTACGCCGCTTGAGGCGTCGATTGCGAAGGGCGCAAAGTACCTTCTCGCGAACCAGCAGGCGGACGGCCATTTCTCCGACGCGCAGATGCCGGCCTTGACGGCGCTTCCCCTCTGGGCGCTGAGCGGCTGCGGAGACGCGAGCGAGACGGTCGTCGAGGCGAAGAAGAAGGCGGCGAAGTTCGTCCTTGGCACGCAGCGCGAGGACGGCGGCTTTTACGTCCCGAAACCGGGGCGCGGTGGCTCGGGGCTCGGCAACTACAACACGTCCGTGTGCCTCTCCGCGCTCTTCGACTCGAAGCTCGCTCCGACGGCGCCGCTTCTGAAGGCTCGCGAGTATGTCGCCTCGTCGCAGCTCACGGGCGACGACACGATGGCTGGCGGGTTTGGGTACGACAAGGTTTCGCGTCGCCGCTATGCCGATCTCTCCAACACGTCGTACGCGCTTTCGGCGATGGCAAAGACCGCCTCTTTGGAGGAGTTCCGCGAAGGCGGCAAGCGTGTTGACCTCGACTGGGACAAGGCGCTCGCGTTCGTCGAGAACCTGATGAAGAAGGAAGGGCCCGATGCCGGCGGGGCGGCGTACAACGACAGGACGCCCCAGGGCGGCACGGCCACGAACGCGCAGGGGAAGGTGTCGCTCAGGGCCTACGGCGCGATGACGTACGCGGCGGTTCTCTCGATGTGCTCCGCGAAGCTCGACAAGGGCGATCCCCGCGTAAGGCAGTCCGTGGAGTGGATGGAGAGGAACTGGTCGGTCGACGAGAACCCCGGCATGGGCAACCAGGGGCTCTACTACTTCTACGACATCATGACGCGCGCGCTCGACGCGGCGAAGATCGACAAGGTTGGCGATCACGATTGGAAGAAGGAGCTTTCGACGAAGATCATTGCTCTTCAGAGGGAGGATGGCAGCTGGGCCAACGAGAACAACCGCTTCTGGGAGTCTGATCCCGTCCTCTGCACGTCGTTCGCGCTTCTCGCGCTTGAGTTGTGTCGATGAAAACTTCTGAAAGGTTTGGTTTTAGCCACATAGAACACAAAGATCACAAAGAAGCTGGGGCTATGCCCCAGATCCCAAAGAACTCTGTGTTTCTTTGTGTCCTTTGTGGCTAATAAACATAAGTAAACATGTCAAAGCTAATCGAGATTTTCTTGAAGGGCGGGCCGGTCATGTGGCCGATTCTGGGGCTTTCCATCCTCGGGCTCGCGATCCTAATCTGGAAGTCGTTTGAGTTCCGCGCGGGGCGGGTCAACGCAAAGGGGCTGACGGTTGTCTCGACGATCATCACCGCCGAGCCGATGCTCGGCATCCTCGGCACCGTCATCGGCATCATGCAGACGTTCGGCGCGCTGAACGGCGCCGACGCAAATCCACTTGCGGCGACGGCCGGCATCGGCGAAGCGCTGATCACCACCGCCGCGGGCCTCATCGCTTCGCTGATTCTCCTTTTCCCGTACAATGTACTTGATTCAAAGGTGGAGGAGTAGTGGTCAGGGGTCAGGAGTCAGGAGTTAGGGGTCTGACCCTTATGACACAGTAATGAAAAAAAGACGGAGAGGTGCGAGACTAGAGATGATGTCGCTGATGGACGTCATGTTCCTCGTGCTCGTCTTCTTCATCTACTGCATCTTCGACATGGCCGTTCACAAGGGGCTCAAGGTCGACCTCCCCGACGCCGCGGGCGCTGCGGAGAAGGGCGAACGCATCGTCGTCACGATTCTCCCCGACGACACGATGCAGCTTAACGGCATGCCAATGGAGCGCGACGCGATAGTTGCGCGCGTGAGGGAGCTCAACGCCGTCAAGATGAATCTCCCTGTCCTCATCTCCGGCGACAGGAAGTCGTCGCTTGGCACTGGGATTGAACTCCTCTCCGCGCTAAAGGCCGCAGGAGTGGAGAAGGCCACTTTCCAAGTCAAGGGGTCGGTCCATTAGTAAAATGAGTCAGCTGCAAAACATTTTTTTTGAACCATGTAGAACATGTAGATCGTGTAGAGTTTCTGCATGTTCTGCGCGGTTGATTTCTTTGGAAAAGGAAAAATGAGATTCTCGATTGCAGTTGGTGCTTCTATCGCGGCTCATGGCTTGGTTGCCGTGGGAATCGTCGCCTATATGAAGTACGCGCCGGGACCGACTGCCGTCGCAACCCTCGACCTCTCGAGCGTCGACCTTTCCTTCGCGGAAGACGAAGACGAGACCGCGGCAGTTTCGCCGACAATGCCCGCCATGCCCGAAGTCGAGCCGCCGAAGCCGCGAGAGGAAGCGCCTCCGGAGGCAGAAAGGGCCGAAGACCCTCTGCCGCCAGACCCCACGGCGCCGAAGCTTGCGGAACCCGAGCCGGAACGCGAGCGGATGGAGACGCCGGAGATTCCCCCTCCTTCGCCTCCCGCCCCGGCCGTCGCGCCCAAACAGGCGAAGATCGACGCGCCGCCAAAACCCCACAAGGCCATAAAGCCCGACTATCCGAAGGGTGCGCGGCAGCGCGGCGAGCAGGGGGACGTGGTTCTTGAAATACGCGTCAATGCCGCGGGAATTGTTGACCGCGTCGACGTCGTTTCGCCCAGCGGTTTTCCCGAACTCGACGAGGCGGCCGTTCGCGCGGCGCGCGCGGCGCGTTTCACGCCGGCGAAGTCCGGGGGCTCGGCCGTGGCCTCCACCGCCAGGCTCACTCTCACTTTCAAACTCAAATGAGGATGCAGGTCTTATGAAACTGGAAGACGTGTTCATGCTGCTGCCGGACAGGACTGTCGGATTCGGCACGATTGAAACCGAAGGCGAGGCGATCTCGAAGGTCAGCCTGCGCGAAGCGCCGCGGCGTGGCGGGTCGCGGCTTGTCATGCCAGGTCTCGTCAACTGCCATTGCCACGCGGCGATGACGCTCCTGAGGGGCGTCGGCGGGGGGCTTCCGCTCCAGCGCTGGCTTGAGGAGGCGATTTTCCCGGTCGAGGCCAAGATGACGCCGGAGGACGTCCGTGCCGGCGATGTCTGGGGCATAATGGAGATGCTCGCCTGCGGCACGACTTCCGTCGCCGACATGTATGACTTCCCGGGGGAGATGGGCGCAACGCTCCTTGAGAGCGGCATGGGGGGGCGCATATGCCGCGTCGGGCTCAACTTCGTGCAGGGCAGGCTCGGGGACTGCGTGGAATTCACCCGGGACTTCAACGCGCGGGCGGCGGAGGCGCGCGATGCATCCGTGCTCGCCGACATCTGCATACACTCCGAATACCTCACCGACGAGAAGTTCTGCCGCGAGCTCGCCGCGGCGAACAGGGAGCTGAATCGTCCGCTCCATGTCCACGTATCCGAGACGAGAAAGGAGCACGAGGAGTGCGTCGCGCGCCACGGGAAGACGCCGATAGCGTATCTCGCCGACACCGGCATTCTCGACCGCGGCGGATACGCCGCGCACTGCGTGTGGTGCACGGACGACGACTTCAGGATAATGGCGGAGCGGAACGTCGCGCTTGTCCACAACCCGACGAGCAACATGAAGCTCGGCAGCGGCTTCGCGAGGATAGTCCGCGCGATGGAGCTCGGCGTGAACATCGCGCTCGGCACGGACGGCCCTGCGTCGAACGACAACCTCGACATGTTCGAGGAGATGCACCTTGCATCCCTGGTCCACAAGGGGCTCGCGAACGATCCGACCGTCCTGTCGCCGTGGGACGTAATAGACATGGCGACGAAGAACGGCGCGAAGGCGCTTGGCAGGGGCGACGTCGGCGAGATCGCCGTGGGGAAGAGGGCGGATCTCTGCGTCGTCGACCTTGACCGGCCGCATCTTGCGCCGATATACGACATCCCCAACCTCGTCGTCCACTCAATGCACGGGAGCGATGTCGTGCAGACGATCGCCGGCGGCAGGATTCTCTACGACCGCGGCTCGTTCCCGGGGATGGACGCGGTGGCGGCGAAAGAAGCGCTTCTCTCGTCCGTCCGTCGCCTCTCTGCAGGGAATGTGGTATAATTCGTGCAAAGGGCATGTTGACCGAAAGGGAAGTCTGACGGCATGAGGGCGTTTGTCATAGCGATGGAGAGCGAGGCGGCCGTTGTGCGGCCGTTCCTGAGGGAAGGCGACGGGCTGTTCGTCTCGGGCGTGGGCAAGGTGAATGCGGCGTCCGCAACGCAGAAGGCGATAGACGCTGGCGCTGACGAGATTCTCAACTGCGGCGTAGCCGGAGGGTTTGACCCCGCGATGAAGATCGCGGATGTGTTCGAGATCGACCGCGCGGTCGAGTACGACTTCGACCTCGCGCAGCTGAACGGAACGGAAGTCGGCGTGCACAACGAGCGGACGACCCCGTATTTCGGCCTGCAGACCAGGGGCCTCTTCCCGGCGCGGACGCTTGGGTCCGGCGACCGGTTCTCCGATTCGCAGGCGGACCTTCCGGTCCTTGCCCGTCTTGGCGTGACCATCCGCGACATGGAGGGCGCGGCGATTGCGCATGTCTGCGAGATGAACGGCGTTCCGTGCCGCATTCTCAAATGCCTCAGCGACGTACATGGCCAGGGAGCGATGACGGATCAGTACAAAGCCAATCTCTCGAAGGCGCTCCTTTCGCTCGCCCAGGCGTTTCCGGCGTGGTGCGGCAAGTGAGCTTTTGCCTTTCTTCGCCTAACTAATTTCCCGAATAAACGCCGTTGACACGAGGGGGCGGTTTGCGCTATAATATGCGGCACATGGCAGAATTGTATAGACGAATTGCCGTCTTGGCTTGCTTCGTCTGCGTACTTGTGTGCGCAGGCGGGTGCGAGACTATTGCCAAGATCTTCGCGCCGGACGATGAGGTCGGCGCGGTTGACCCGCAGTATTTCGAGGGGCCGCGCGTGCGTCCCGGCGTCGCGCTTGTCGTAGTTGTCAGCGCTGGCGGCTCGGCCCAGCCGGCTACCATGCAGGTTCAGGTCGACCAGAACGGCGATCTGACGCTCCCGCTTCTTCTGCAGTCTCCCGTCGCGTGCGACGGGCTGACGCTTGATGCCTTGAGGCAGAAGCTCGTCAAGCTCTATTCCGACTACTACAAGCAGCCGCAGGTGACCGTGACTTTTGCGCCGTACGACGGCAAGGGCGTGAGCCCGTGGGGGACCGTGACTGTTCTTGGCGAGGTTGCCTCTCCGGGGCCGGTCAACATGCCGTCCACGATGGACCTTACGGTGACAAAGGTGCTCCAGGCCGCCGGCGGCCTTCGGCCGTTCGCGGACAAGTCGAATATCCGCGTCAGCCGCCGCGACAAGGACGGCAGGAAGACGACCTACACCATAGATCTCATAGAAATAGGCGAGAAGGGCAGAATCGAAAAGGACATCGTCCTCCGAGCGGGAGACGTGGTCTGGGTGCCCGAGACATGGTATTGATTTCCACAAAAGGGGAGTAAACGAAAATGAAAAAACTACTGATGGTGATGACAATGTCGCTGGCGTCCGTGCTGGTCGCTCAGGACAAGACAATATCGTCGGCCGATGCGCGCGGCAAGATCGGCGACATAATCAAGGACCCGTCGTCCATGACTTCGGTGATGAAGCAGCTGGCCGCTTCCGACCAGGCGTCCTTCCTCGCCGACGTGAACGCGGCGATATCCAAGATGCCCGGCTCCCCCGAGGAGAAGACGTCGAAGTTCCTCGACGTGAATACAGCGGCTCTCAAGGGCGCCCAGAAAGGCAACCTCACGAAGCTCCTCGCCGAGGTGTTCGCGACGGTTCCGCCGGAGTCGCTCACTGCAGTCAACGAGAGTTTCGCTTCCGGCATTTTCAACCGCAAGGCCGACCCTTCGAAGACGTATACCGACGAGGAATACACGAAGATCTCGAAGGATGTCCTCGCCGCGGTTCAGGACCGCACCGCCACTGCCGACAACGCCGGCGTCAGGGACACGTTCGCGATTCTCATGCTCATCCGCGCGTCGAACGGATCGCCTGCCGACCTCCGCGACACGCTTGTCGGCGAGCTCAGGAACGAGGAGACCAAGACCCTCGCGCAGAACGAGTGGATATCTCCGGCGCTCGGCCAGGGCCAGGAGAAGACCTACGATCCAATGCTCGGCGCCTCCGATGCCGGCAGCCAGCCCAATCTTGACATGGTTCTCGCGGTGCCGTTCAAGTCCGCCGGCGATGCTCTCCTCGCCGATCTTGCGAGCACCTGCAGCCTGAACGACCCCTCTTCCTCGATTACCGCGCTCGTTGGCCCGGCGTTCGGCAATCCCAATGCCATGGACATCGCAGACGGCGTCGATCCCCTTTCGAGCGCCGCTCTTTCCAGGCTGCCTCGCACGATGGATCCTTCCGAGAAGTACAATCCCGGGAACAATCAGCGCGGCAGGATGACCATCGTTCCCGTCGAGGAGTCGGATATCTATGACGGTCAGTCCCTTTGAAATTGACAGACTTGAAAACTGGAGGTAAATAAATGAATATCAAGTTTTCCGCTATTGCCACGACGCTGGTCGTGTCCGCGTCGGCCCTTACGGCATCTGCGGACATGGTGGACAGGCCTTCCGGCATCAAAATCGGCGAGCGCATGACGCTTCGCCCATATGTGTCGCTTTCGTACACGTACGACTCCAACGTCGACTCGACCAAGCACGCCAAGGACGGCTCTTCCTGGGTTGTCAACCCCGGTCTCGGCGCCGAATACAAGGGCGACAACTGGGAGATCGCCGGTCGCGCGTGGTACAGGTATCATGCCTACAACCGCTACAGCAAGCAGCTGAACGAGTCGAGCTTCGGCGAGAGCCTCACGTTCAAGTGGACCGACTCGCTTCCTAACGAGAAGGGCTGGAGCGTCCTCCTTTCCGAGTCGTTCACCCAGATTTCGCAGGACGATGACATGACCGAGGCAAGCGGAAGGGGCATCGGCCGCGACCGCACGACATTCCAGGCGGCCGGCGTCATCGAACGTCGCATCAACGAGCACTGGCATGCTGCGGCCAACGCGTCGTACTACTACCTTGACTACGAGAACAACGTCAGGGAGTATGCCCCGCTCTATGGCTGGAAGCGCGCTCTTGTCGGTGGCGAGGCCGGCTATGCCGCCTCGAAGTGGACCGATATCATCCTCGCCGCGAACTACGGCTGGTACTGGCAGGACAACATCCCGAACAACGTCCGTTATTCCGACGAGTCCAAGGGCTGGTCCGTCATGGCCGGTCTCGCCACCCGCGCGACCGAGAAGATCGAGTACCGCGTCCTGACCGGCTGGAGCCACTTCAAGTACGCCGAGGGCGATGCCGACGACATCGACGGCTGGACCTATCAGGTCTCTGCGAAGTGGAAGATCTCCGACAGGTGGAACACGATGCTCCTCGCGGCGAGCTACTACCAGCCGTCGGAGCGCGAGATCGCGAGCGCAATCCGCGTCGATGCCATCAGCTGGGGCATCGCCCACTCGATGGTCCGCGGAAAGCTCAACGCCACGTTCGACCTCAACTACCGTCGTGAGACGCACGAGTACTCCTACACGCGCGGCTACGACTATGACGACGACATCATCACCGCCCGTCTCGGCCTCAACTACACGCTCAACCGCTTCATCCAGCTCTACGGCAGGATCGAGTACCAGGCCGATATGTGCGACGGCGGCAATGTCCGCGGGCACAACTACGACTACGACCGCTTCCGCGGCACGGTCGGTATGCGCCTGACGTACTGAAGTGCAGAAGGCCATATCCAAGTACGGCCTGGCGGCGCACCTTGCCTTGCTGGCGGTTGCGCCGCTGTTCCTTTTCCCGTTCTGCGGCGAGTCCTGGACGGCACGGGTTGTCCTTTGGCTCGCTTTTCTGGCGGCAGCCTGGATGGTGCTCGAGCCGTCGCGTCGCGTGGACGAGACTCTGCATGATGCGCGTTTCCGCGTGGCGTCCTCGATCGTCCGCGACCCGCTCTTCTGGTTTTCGATAATCCTCGCCCTGATCGCCGCAGTCAGATGGCTTAATGACGGCATAGGGATGTCTTACGATGCGGAGAAGGCGCTCTGGAGCCTCTCGGAGTCCAGATTCCCCTTTCTTCCGGGCGGAGTGAAGGGCAGCGGGCTTCTTCCGTTCGCGTCCGTTGTGGCTGTAGTCGTTCTTATGCAGGCGGGTCGCCATGCGCTTGGGAAGTCAGCGCGCGTGTGCTTCCTCTTCATTGCCGCCGTCCTTGCCGGGGTGGCGGCGGTGGTCGCGGCGCTTGCATGCATTTTCGGAAATCCGGTCGCCATGAACTTCGCGTCTTCGTCCACAGTCGACGCGACGTATCCCGGCACCGCGTTTGGAC
>CACYNF010000064.1 GCA_902775595.1 uncultured bacterium
CAAATGACAGAAAACTATAAAAAAAGAATTGCGGATAAGATCCTTGCAGACAGACTGGAAGGTGCTGGGGCTGTTCTTGTTGAAGGTGCAAAATGGTGTGGCAAAACGACCACCTGTGAGCAAGTCGCCAAAAGCATCCTCTACATGGGTGATCCCGATTCGAAGAAGAAGAACCTCCAATTGGCGGAAATCAACATAAAGCGACTGCTTGAGGGCGATTCTCCAAGGCTCATAGACGAATGGCAGGAGTTCCCTCGCTTTTGGGATGCAGTTCGCTTTCAAGTGGACCATAGACCGGGTTTTGGACATTTCATTCTCACGGGGTCTGCAGTACCTCCAGATACGGAGGAAATATCCCACACCGGAACAGGACGCATCTCGCGAATGACAATGCGTCCTATGACATTGTGGGAGTCTGGTGATTCATGCGGCAGCGTGTCGCTTTCGGCGCTTTTGCGCGGGGAGGAATTGCCGGAGGGCGAGTGCAGACCTCTTGAATTGGAGAGGGCGGCGTATCTTGTTTGCAGAGGAGGTTGGCCGCAGGCGACGGAGCAGCGCGAGGAGATAGCGCTTATGAGGGCGTATGACTATTACAACGACGTTGTAAACTTCGACATATCGCGCGTTGACAAGGTCCCTCGCGATCCCAATCGCGTCATGCGCCTCATGCGTTCGTATTCACGGCTTCAATGCACACAGTCAAATCTTACGGCGATTCGGCTTGACATGAAGGAACACGACACGAAGGGGCTTGATGAAGACACCATCTACTCGTACTTAAACGCCCTTAGGAAGATATTTGTAGTGGAGGACATGCCTGCGTGGTGTCCGAATCTTACGTCCAAGGCTGTTGTGCGCACATCAGACACGCGCTATTTCACGGACCCGTCAATAGCGGCGGCGGCGTTGGGCGTCGGTCCTGGCGACCTTATGAACGACCTGCGGTCGTTTGGGCGGCTTT
Organism: uncultured bacterium; assembly: GCA_902775595.1. GTDB lineage: Bacteria > Verrucomicrobiota > Kiritimatiellia > RFP12 > UBA1067 > UBA1067. The sequence goes on from CACYNF010000064.1 coordinate 962, forward strand.
TTGAGGTTATGGCCATACGCGATCTGCGTGTGTATGCCGAGGCGCTCTTCGGTTCGGTGAGCCATTATCTGGACAAGAACGGATTGGAGTGCGATGCAGTTGTCCACTTGAGAAACGGGACATACGGTCTTGTGGAGATCAAGCTCGGTGGCGAGAGCCTTGTAGAGGAAGGTGCAGCGACGCTTAATGGCCTCGCCAAAATCGTAGACACTTCTAAAATGAAGGCTCCTGCATTCAGGATGGTGCTGACGGCTGTGGGGGAAGTGGTATACAGGCGCAAGGAGGACGGCGTGCTTGTTGTCCCTATTGGATGTCTTAGACCTTAACCCGACGTCCAGAGCTTTCTGTGTCTTCGCGGCACCAGACTCCATCCGCTTTCTGGTTAGCGGAAATGGAATATTGATGTTAGCTAAAAAGGAGTCTGCTTCCGATCTACATGTTCTACACGGCTAAACTTGAAGCCCTAATTTCCGTCTGACAGTGTCGGCCGGGGCCTGATTATGGTATAATACGCAGCCATGAGCGAATCAGATACTTCGAGGCATTTTCTCCGGCAGTGGATCGAAAAGGACGTAGCCGACGGCAAGACCGGCGGCAAGGTCGTCACGCGCTTCCCGCCTGAGCCGAACGGCTATATCCATATCGGGCACGCCAAGGCCGTCTGCGTAGACTTCGGCATGGCAGAGCTCTTCGGGGGCGAATGCCACCTCCGTCTCGACGACACGAATCCGACGAAGGAGTCGGACGAATACGCCGAGAACATCAAGAAGGACATCCGCTGGCTCGGCTTCCAGTGGTCGGGCGAGGGCGATGCTGGCGAGCCTGGCTTCTACAACGCGTCGAACATGTTCGACAAGATGTACGCGATCGCCGAGGAGCTCATCCGCCGCGGGCAGGCCTACTGCTGCAACTTGACGCAGGACGAGTGGAAGGAGTACCGCGGCGTTCCCGAGAAGCCGGGCACACCCTCGCCTTCGCGCGACACGACTCCCGAGCGCAACATGCAGATCTTCCACGAGATGCGCGACGGCAAGTACGCGGACGGAGAGTGGTGCCTCAGGGCGAAGATCGACATGGCCTCGCCCAACATCCACTTCCGCGATCCCGTCATCTACCGTATCCGCCATGTCTCGCACTACCACCTCGGCGACAAGTGGTGCGTGTATCCGATGTACGACTTCGCCCATCCGATAGAGGACGCGCTCGAAGGCGTGACGCATTCGATGTGCACGCTCGAGTTCGAGGTCCACCGTCCGCTCTACGACTGGGTCGTGGACCGCATGGACGAGCAGGGGCTTTTGCCGGTCAGGAACGGCGTCAAGATCAGGACGCAGCAGCGCGAGTTCGCGCGCCTCAACATCACCTACACCGTGATGTCGAAGCGCCTTCTCCTGCAGCTCGTCACGGAAGGGCACGTCGCCGGATGGGACGACCCCAGGATGCCGACCGTGTGCGGCATGAGGCGGCGCGGCTACACGCCGGGCGCGATACGCGAGTTCTGCGCGCGCGTGGGCGTCTCGAAGGTCGAATCGGAGAGCGATCCCGCGCTCCTCGAGTGGTGCGTCCGTGAAGAGCTCAACCAGACGGCGACGCGCCGCATGGCCGTTCTCGACCCGGTGAAGGTCGTGATCGACAACTGGGGGAAGTCCGGGCAGAGCCCGGACATCAGGACAGTCGAGTTGCCGAACAACCCGCTCGACGAGTCGGCCGGAACCCGCAAGATCCCGTTTGGCGGCGAGATATGGATCGACCGCGCGGACTTCATGGAGGTCCCCGAGAAGAAGTTCTTCCGCATGGCGCCTGGTCAGGAAGTGCGCCTTCGCGGCGCTTGCATCTTCAAGTGCACCGGCTGCGTAAAGGACGCGTCGGGCAAGGTCGTCGAGATCCATGGCACGTGGGATCCCGAGTCGTGGGGCGGAAACGCCGCGGACGGCCGCAAGGTGAAGGGCACGATCCACTGGGTCGACTGCGCGACTGGCGTCAAGGCGGAGGTGCGCCTCTACGACAGGCTCTTCACGGAGAAGGACCCTCTCAAGGACGGCTCGGACCAGTTCCTCAAGTACATGAACCCCGACTCGCTGAAGACGGTCTCCGCATACGTGGAGCCCGCGCTTGCCGAGGCGAAGGGGCTCGAGCGCTTCCAGTTCGAGCGCACCGGCTATTTCGTCGCCGACGAATACGATTCGAAGCCGGGCGCGCCCGTCTTCAACCGCACCGTCACGCTCAAGGATTCCTACAAGCCGTCCGTATGACGCCGCCACCCGTTGGACAAGCACAGTCCGTTTATGGTATAATTTGCGGACTTTTCAAACCAAAGGACTGAATCGGAACATGGCAATCGTTCTCGGACTACCGAAAGGCAGCTTGCAGGAATCGACCTTTGCGCTCTTCAAGCGCGCGGGCTTCAACGTCACCTGCTCGAGCCGCAGCTATACGCCCTCGATCGACGACGAAGAGATCAAATGCAGGCTCCTCAGGCCGCAGGAGATGAGCCGCTACGTGGAGCTCGGGCTCCTCGACGCCGGCATCTGCGGCTACGACTGGGTCTACGAGAACGGCTCCGACGTCCAGGAGATCTGCGAGCTCAACTACTCGAAGGCGACGTCTAACCCCGTCCGCTGGGTGCTCGCGGTTCCTAACGACTCGAAGATCAAGACAGTCAAGGACCTCAAGGGCAAGCGCATCTCGACCGAGGCGATCGGCCTCGTCAAGCGCTACCTCAAGAAGCACGGCGTCAAGGCCGACGTCGAGTTCAGCTGGGGCGCGACCGAAGTGAAGGCCCCAGAGCTCGTCGACGCGATCGTCGACCTCACGGAGACGGGTTCCTCGCTCCGCGCGAACAACCTCCGCATCGTCGACACGATCCTCACGTCCACCACCCGCTTCATCGCCAACAAGAAGAGCTGGAAGAACGCCGCGAAGCGCGCGAAGCTCGAGCAGCTCAAGATGCTCCTCACGGGCGCGCTCGAGGCGCAGAGGCGCGTCCTTCTCAAGTGCAACGCGCCCGCGAAGACGCTCGAAAAGGTCGTGAAGGTCATGCCGGCGCTTCATGCGCCGACGGTCAACAAGCTCTCCGGCGGCGACTGGTACGCAGTCGAGTCCGTCGTCGAGGAAAAGCAGGTGCGCGACCTCATCCCGCAGCTCACGAAGAACGGGGCGACGGGCATAATCGAGCTCCCGCTCAACAAGATCATCTTCTAAATAGAAGCCGTAAACAACCTAAGGAGAAACTACAATGGGTTCCATCAAGAAGAAACGCCGCAAAAAAATGTCGAAGCACAAATACGACAAGCGCATGAAGGCGCAGCGGCACAAGAACAAGTAAGCCAAAAGACCCGGCCTTCAGGTCCGGGTCTTTGCTTCTCGATGGCGGACGAGCTCACACCGATGCAGCGTCAGTACCTCGCGCTGAAGCGCGAGATACCGCCGGGCGCGATACTGATGTTCCGCCTCGGCGACTTCTACGAGATGTTCGGGGAGGACGCCGTAGTCGCGTCTCCCATCCTCGGCGCGACGCTCACCCACCGCGGCAGCCAGCCGATGTGCGGCGTTCCCTACCACGCCCTCAACAGCTATCTCGCGAAGCTCATCAGGGCCGGCAAGACCGCCGCGCTCTGCGACCAGGTCGAGGACCCAAAGACCGCGAAGGGGCTCGTCCGCCGCGAAATCACGCGCATCGTCACCCCGGGCACCGTCACTGAAGACGGGCTTCTGGACGAGACGGTGAACAACTACGCCGCCGCAGTCCACGGCCTTGGGCTCGCGCTCCTCGATCTCGCGACGGGCGAGTTCGTCGTCGAGGAGTTCAAGACGCAGGAGAAGCTCGACGAGGCGCTGGAACGCTACCGCCCCGCCGAAATGCTCGCGGAGACGGACGAAAACCGCTGGACGTTCTCCTTGGACGCGGCGACAGAGGCGCTGTCTCGCCATTTCAAGGTCCTTTCGCTCGACGGCTTCGGCCTTGCGGGGAAGGGCGACCTCGTTTCCGCCGCGGGTGCGCTCCTCTACTACGTCGGCACGACCCTGCACCATTCGCTCGCGCACGTGCGCAAGGTCGCGATCCGCAGTTCAGACGACGCTCTCGTGCTCGATTCGGGGACGCTTCGCCATCTTCAGCTCGTGCCCGGCGGAGAGGTCTCGAAGGAGGCGTCGCTTCTCGGGGTCCTCGACGTGACCAGGACGCCGATGGGCGCGAGGACTCTACGCAACTGGATATGCCGTCCGCTCGCCCGCGCCGCAGACGTGAACGCACGCCTCGACCGCGTCCAGTCGTTCGTCGAAGACCGCGGCACGCTTGCCGCGCTCCGCAGTCTCCTTTCCGGCGTACGCGACCTTGAGCGGCTGATGCAGAAAGTCGATTCCCTGCGCGCGAACCCGCGCGACCTTAAGGCGCTTGCCTCGTCGCTCAGGCCGATCCCGGAGATCCTCGCGCGTCTGGACGGGAAGTCTTCGCCGGCGATGGTCCCCCAGCCTGAGACGGTCGATCTCATCGACCGCGCAATAGCCGACGATCCGCCCGTTATGCTGACGGACGGCGGCTTTATCGCGCCGGGATTCGACGCTGAGCTCGACGAGCTCAGGAAGATCGCCCATGAGGGGCACCAGTGGCTCGCCGAGTACCAGGCGAAGGAGCAGGCGAGGACCGGCATCGCGAAGCTCAAGGTAAAGCACGTCTCCACCTTCGGCTTCGTCATCGAGATTCCGAAGGGTTCCGTCGCGATGGCCCCTGCGGACTACATCCGCCGCCAGACGCTCACGACGGGAGAGCGCTTCACGACCCCGGAGCTCAGGGAATACGAATCGAAGGTGCTCGGCGCGCAGGAGAAGTCGATCGCCATCGAACAGCGGCTTTTCCGCGACATTCTCGGCGCAATCGCCGCGAAGACCGTCGAGATACAGGACACGGCGCTCGCGCTCGGCGATCTCGACGCTACGCTTGCGTTCGCCGACCGCGCGCTTGCGGCCGGGTATGTGCGGCCCGTCGTCGACGATTCGGACGTCCTCGAGATCGTGGATGGCCGGCACCCGATAATTGAGCAGCTTCCCGACGCCGAGCCGTTCGTCCCGAATTCGGCGTTCCTCAACACGACGACCGACCAGATAATGCTGATCACGGGCCCGAACATGGCCGGCAAGTCGACGTACATAAGGCAGGTCGCGACGATCGCCGTGATGGCGCAGGCGGGTTCTTTTGTCCCCGCGGCGTCTATGAGGATCGGCGTTCTCGACCGCGTCTTCACGCGCATTGGCGCGGGCGACGATCTCGCGCGCGGAAGATCGACCTTCCTCGTCGAGATGCAGGAGACGGCGAACATCCTCAACAACGCCACGCCCAAGTCGCTAATCGTCCTCGACGAGATCGGGCGCGGCACTTCGACTTTCGACGGCATCTCAATCGCGTGGTCGGTCGCGGAGTACCTGCATGGCAAGGCGCAGGCGAAGGCGAAGACGCTTTTTGCGACGCACTACCACGAGCTTACCGACCTCGCGGACACTTTCAAGGGCGTAAAGAACTTTACGGTCAAGGTCAAGGAAGAGGGCGGGCGCGTGGTGTTTCTCCGCCGCATCGCCCCCGGAATCGCCGAGAAGAGCTTCGGCATACACGTAGGCGCGATGGCTGGGCTTCCCAAGGAAGTCGTCGACCGCGCGGCCCAGATACTGAAGAACCTCGAGGCGAACGAGCTCGACGTGAACGCGAAGGCCAAGGCCGTCCGCAGGCCGCGCCGCAAGCTGTCCGAAATGCCCGGCCAGATGACGTTTTTCTGAGCTCAGGCGGGGGTTCCGATGCGCTCACCGCAGAGGACGCGCGTCTCAAGCCCGTCGGCGGAGTTCTTCACGAGGTCGTCGTCGAACCGTATCGCGCCGGCCTTCGCGACGAGTATCACCGTCGAGCCGCCGAACTTGAAGTATCCCTTCTCGTCGCCTTTGGCGTGCGAGTCTCCCCTGAACGTCTGGACGATCGTGCCTACGCCGAACGCGCCGACGTCGACGAGCCAGAAGTCGCCGAACTTCGCGCGGCATTTCAGTATCTGGCGCTCGTTGTCCGCGTAGACGTCGGGGCGTCGCAGAAGCGCTATCGGGTTCACGGAGTGGTATTCGCCCGGAATGACGCGCACCGGGCCTTCGCTCGTGCAGTCGCAGGGGAAGTGGAACCTGTGGTAGTCGACGGGTGCGAGGCGGAAGACCGCGACGTCGTAAAGACCCTTCGGCGCGTCCGCGGCAAATACGCCGCGCAGCGACCGCTTCGCGCCCTTGAGCGGGAAAGGCGTATCGGCGTCTGAGCCGAGGAAGAGCCTGAGACGCCCGTCTGCGGGGCTCACGACCCCATCGCCGAGGGGGCGGCTTCCCGGCTTGAGGCGCCGCGTGAAGAAGTCGTTGAACGACGTGTATTCGTCGATCGGCTTCTCGGCCTCCTCCGCGCGGCAGCCGGGGATCGCGGCGAGCTTCGCTATGTCCTTTTTCGACTTCGGCGAGTCGTAGCGGCGGCCCATCATGGCCGAGACAGCGCCGGAGCCGAAGAGAACCGGCCAGAGCGTGCGGCCGAGCAATGTTTCGTATGCGAAGCGGAGCGCCTTGTCGCCCATAACCGACTCGGCGACGCGCTCCCCGCTTCTCCTGTCTATGTATTCTACTGGATTCACGCCGCCATTATAGCAAAAACGGCCGTATTTTTGGTATAATACCACCCCATGAGAGTTTTGACGGGAATACAGCCTTCAGGCACGCTGCACTGGGGCAACTACTTCGGCGCGATGAAGTCCATGTTCGACCTTCAGGCGAAGGGCGAGGACATGTTCATGTTCATAGCGAACTTCCACGCGATGACGACCGTGCGCGACGGCGCGACGCTCAGGAAGGCGACGCGCGACGTTGCGCTCGACTACCTTGCTTGCGGGCTCGACCCTGCGAAGACCACGGTCTACCGCCAGAGCGACGTGCCCGAGGTGCAGGAACTTGCGTGGTACCTTTCGTGCCTGACGCCGATGGGTCTTCTGGAGCGCTGCCACAGCTACAAGGACAAGATGGCGCACGGCTTCGAGGCGACGCACGGGCTCTTCGCGTATCCTGTGCTGATGGCCGCCGACATCCTGATCATGAACTCCGACCTCGTTCCGGTCGGGAAGGACCAGAAACAGCATCTCGAGGTGACGCGCGACCTCGCGCAGAAGTTCAACAACGCCTACGGCGAGATCTTCAAGCTTCCCGACGCCTACATCCCCGAGACGGTCGCGACGATTCCCGGGACCGACGGCCAGAAGATGTCGAAGAGCTACCACAACACGATCGAGCTCTTCGACCCGTCCGTGAAGAAGAAGGTCATGGCCATCGTGACGGACTCGAAGACGATGGAGGAGCCGAAGGAGCCCGAGGGCAACTCGATATACGAGCTATACAAGCTCTTTGCGACGCCGGAGGAGGTCGCCGAGATGGCGGCGAGTTTCCGCGCGGGCAACTACGGCTATGGCCACGCCAAGAAGGCGCTTCTTGCGGCGTACCACCGGATGTTCGATCCGTTCAAGGCAAGGCGTGACGAGCTTGAGAAGGATTCCGATGCGCTCGAGGACATCTTGCGCGAAGGCGCGAAGAAGGCGCGCGCGGCGGCTGCGGCGCAGATGGAGAAGGTCCGCAGGGCCGTTGGGCTTTAGGGTTTCGAGATGGCGCAGCAGCAGCTATTCGCGGACGAATACAAGGTGAACCTCGACGTGTTCGAGGGGCCCCTTGACCTGCTGCTGTACCTGATACGCCGCGAGGAGCTCGACATCTACGACATCCCGATCGAGCACATCACCGCGGAGTACATGAAGTTCATCAACGAGGCCCGCGAGATGAACCTCGACATCGCGGGCGAGTTCATCGTGATGGCGGCGACGCTGATGGTCATAAAGTCGCGCATGCTCCTGCCCGTCGACAGGAGGACCGTCAACGAGGACGGCAACGAGGAGTGGGTTGACCCGCGTCTCGACCTCGTGAGGCAGCTCATCGAGTACAAGAAGTTCAAGGACGCGGCGATACGCCTCGAGACGATGGAGGCGCTGCAGGCCGACAGCTTCGACTACGGCGGCGGCCGCCCCAAGTTCGAGAAGACCGCCGCCGACGCGCGAGGGGCGCTCGCGAACCTCGACCTCAACGACCTTTTGACGGCGTTCCAGGAAGTGCTCGCGAGGGCGAACGAGATCCCGCACGAGGAGCTGAAGGGCATACGCTTCTCGGTGCCGGAGAAGATGGACTACGTCCTCGAGCGCGCCAGGAAGGAGGGGCAGGTGTCGTTCGTCACGCTCTTCCGCGAGGACGCGCCGAAGGGAGAGGTGATAGTCACGTTCCTCGCGCTCCTCGAGCTTCTGCGCCAGCACCGCGTCATCGTCTACCAGAACGCCGCGTTCCACGAAATCACGATCCTCCCGTCGAAGGAGGAGCCCGACGACAAACCGCTTGAAAGGCCCGACGACTATGAGTGAACAGGTCAAGATTCCGCTTCCGCGCAGTCTCCAGGAGATCGTCGGCGCGCTTCTCTTCGCGAGCCAGGACCCGCTTTCCGCGAGCGAGCTGCGCGACGCGGTGCGCGCCGTGGAGCCGGAGGAAGGCGAGAACGCCGAGGTGATGGACGTCTACAAGACGTGCACTTCGCGCGAAATCGACGAGGCCATAAAGGGTCTCGGAAAGGCGCTTGAAGTCGCGGGGTGCGGCTTCAGGCTCGTCTGCACCGGCGGCACGTACAGGCTCCAGACGGTGCCGAGCTGCGGCAGGTATGTCCGCGCCATGCTCAAGCTCGACCGCCCGAGCCGCCTTGGCCGCGCGTCCCTTGAGACGCTTGCGATAATCGCATACCGCCAGCCCATAACGAAGAGCGAGATAGAGGACATACGCGGCGTCGACGTCACGGCGAACATAAAGACGCTGATGGATCTCCAGCTGATCCGCCTCGTCGGGCGGTCGGAGCTTCCCGGGCATCCGTTCCTCTACGGCACGACGCAGATCTTCCTCGACCACTTCGGCATATCGAGCCTGCAGCAGCTCAACGAGCTCGACCCGACGCTGCAGAGGTCTAATCCGCGGCTCAAGGCCGAGCAGTACAAGCGCGTCGAGAAGAAGACCGAGCTTGAGAAGGCGGCCGAGGAAGCGGCCAAGGATGAGGGGGTTGTTGAGGGTGAAGGTGAGGGCAAAGGCGAGGGTGAAGGTGATGGTAAGGGTGAGGGTGTAGGTGAAGGTATTGTTGAGCGTGCAGGTGAAGGTGAAGGCGAGGCGGTTGACAAGGGGGCGCCTGCCGAAGACGACGACTTTTTCATCGACGATACGCCGGATGAATTCGACGACGACGATGACGAGGATGAAGACGAGGAAGACATCGACGAGGAGGATGAGAATGAAGATGACGACGAGTAGAGCAGTCGCGATCTTCGCGCTCTCGTGCCTTGCGGCGTGCGATTCGCGCACGGCCGCCGACTTCAGGCAAGAGCGCGCGAGCCGCCAGTACCAGTCGGCGATGGACGACTACACCGCGGGCCGCCTTGACGCCGCCATGGACGGCTTCGAGAAGGTCCTGCGCTCCGATCCCGGCAACACGAGCGCGAGGTTCCAGCTCGCGTGCCTGCAGCAGGACAGCCGCCATGACAACCTCGGCGCGTTCTGCAACTACCGCGAATACCTCCTCCAGGCGCCCGACAGCGACAAGGCGAAGATGGCGAAGGAGCGGCTCGCGATATGCGAGCGTGCCGTCGCGGAGGAACTCGCGAAAAAGCTGAACCTCATAGGCGACGCCGCGATCGCGGAGGAGATAGAGCTCGCCCGCAAGGAGCTCGCGGAAACGAAGAAGGTGCGCGACCAGCTCGTCGAAAAGCTCAAGGAGACGGTGGAAAGGGCCTCCGGGCTGCAGAGCGAGAACGAGCGTCTCAGGAAGCTTCTCGCGTCGCTTGGCGGCGAGGGGTCGGAACCACGGGAGAAGGCCGACATCGTGTCGTCCGTGAAGGATCTTCTCGACGATGAGCCAGACGCTCCGGCCGTCTCCGCTCTCGACGAGGCGAAGGCGCTCAACGACCTCGCCGAGGCCGACGACGGCGAAACGGCCTCCGCGTCTTCCCTTCTTCCGGTCCAGGCGGCGGACGCGAAGGACAAGAAGCGAGCCGAGGAGGAGGCGAAGAAGAAGGCGAAGGCTGCGCAGGACGAGAAGAAGAACGCGATTCCCGATACATATGTCGTGCAGGAGGGCGACACGCTCTACAAAATCGCCCTGCGCTTCTACGGCAGGACTTCGGCGTGGAAGCTGATCCGCGAGGCGAACAAGGAGTCCATCTCCACCGACGGCCGTGTCAGGACGGGGCAGACGCTGAGGCTTCCGAAATGAGCTCGATACACACATCCATAGTCGGCGACGCTCACGCCTACACTCGCTCCAAGGTTCCCTGGCGGCTTGACGCGTACCGTGATGCCAGCGGGGAGACGTCCGGCGGCGTCAGGTTCGGCTGGAAGCTCTACCACTACATCTCCGGCGGCGGCATGCGCACGTTCGGGCGTACCGTCCAGCAGGAGGAGCTGAATGCGAGGCAGAACCGCTTCCTCTTGGCGGCTGCGGCTGCGGCGGCGCTGTGGCTGGCGCTGCTGCTGTGGTGACACAACATTGGTAGGGTCCGCTCTCACCCCTCTAGCGACCGCTTGCGCGGCTCACTCCGTTCGGGGGATACGAGCGGACCGCTACCAGAAAGGTGACGAATGGTAAATGCAAAGGAGAACAAGAGAATGAAGACAAAAATCACGACAGTCCTGTTTGTCGCGGCGCTCGCGGCGGGGACGGCTTCCGCGCAGGCAGTGTCCGGCGCGGGGCGCGATGCGTTCCTGAAACAGCAGGCGGTGGCCGAGATGCAGCGGGTGTCGGCGCAGGTCGATGTGCTCGCCACGAACCAGGAGGAGCTTTCCGACAGGATCCGCAGGACGGAGGCGATGAAGTCGGAGATCGAGAGCCTCCGTGCCGAGGTCGCGGCGCTCAAGGGAACCATCGCGGAGCTTAGGCGCGAGATGCAGGGTGTGCGCGGCGAAATCGTGCAGGATCTCTCGAAGAAAATCGCCTCGATGCAGCCGCCGGCGCAGAAACAGACGTCCGGTTCCGCGTCGAAGCCTCGTCCGACCGGCCCATGCTACGAATACACCGTCCAGCAGGGCGACACGCTTTCGCTCATCGCAAAGGCGTTCGGCTCGACGGTGCAGAAGATCAAGGATATGAACGGGATGAAGAGCGACGCCCTCAGAATCGGGCAGAAGATCAACGTTCCAAAGGAGTAGTCTGTAAACAGGAGCAGAACGATGTTCAAGTCGGTATCAAACAAGGTCGCCTTCCCGAAGATGGAGGAGGAGATCCTCTCGTTCTGGGAGCAGGACGGGACTTTCAAGAAGTCGCTGAAGAAGAACGAAGGCAAGGAGCGCTACAAGTTCTACGACGGGCCTCCCTTTGCGACGGGACTGCCGCACTACGGGCACTTGCTCGCGGGCACGATCAAGGACATCGTGCCGCGCTACCAGACTATGCGCGGAAAGTACGTCGAACGACGCTTCGGCTGGGACACCCACGGTCTTCCGATCGAGGCGCTCGCGCAGGAGGCGCTCGGCGTCGCGGGTGCGCCCGAAATCAAGAAGCTCGGCGTCGACAAGTTCAACGAGCAGTGCCGCTCGATGGTGCTCAAGTACGTCGGCGAATGGCGCAAGACCGTAACGCGCATGGGCCGCTGGGTCGACTTCGACAACGACTACAAGACGATGGACTTCGGCTTCATGGAGTCGGTGTGGTGGGTCTTCAAGCAGCTCTGGAACCAGGGCCGCGTCTACCGCTCCCACCGCATCATGCCGTATTCCTGGAAGCTTTCGACTCCGCTCTCCAACTTCGAGGCCGGCTCGAACTACAAGGACGTCCAGGACCCGACTGTGACGTGTCGCGTTCGCGCCACGTCAGTTAAGAGTGAAGAGTTGAGAGTTAAGAGTGGGGAGAGCACCGTCTACTTCCTCATCTGGACGACGACTCCATGGACGCTTCCCGAGAACCTCGCGATCTGCACCGGCGCGAAGATCGACTATGTCGCGGTGCGCGACGTGACTGACGACGCGCGGCCTGTCTACGTCATGGCCAAGGCGCGCCTTCCTTTCATCTTCAAGAAGGAAGAGCAGTACGAGCTCGTCTGGGAAGGGAAGGGCGACGCCCTGAAGGGTTCCGAGTACGAGCCGCTTTTCCCGTACTTCGCCGACAAGCGCGCGGAGGGCGCGTTTCGCGTCCTAAACGACGACTACGTCACGACCGACGACGGCGTCGGCATCGTCCATATCGCGCCCGCCTACGGCGAGGACGACTTCCGCGTCTGCAAGGAAGCGGGCGTGACGGCCTTTGCCGACCCGCTCGACGACGCCTGCGCGTTCACCGACGCGGTTCCCGAATACAAGGGCCGATTCTGCAAGGACTGCGACAAGGACATCATCAAGCGCCTCAAGGCCGAGGGGAAGCTCGTCCACCAGGCGACGATCGTCCACTCCTATCCGTTCTGCGACCGCACCGACACGCCGCTCATCTACCGCGCGATCGACGCGTGGTACGTCCGCGTCGAGGACCTCCATGAGCGCCTCGCGAAGAACAACGCGGGCGTGCACTGGACGCCTGACTACGTGGGCGAAAAGCGCTTCGGCAACTGGCTCGAGGAGGCACGCGACTGGAACATTTCCCGCAACCGCTTCTGGGGCAGCTGCATCCCCGTGTGGGTCAACGACGACGACCCGGCGGACATGATCTGCGTCGGCTCCGCGAAGGAGCTTGAGGAGCTTTCGGGCGAGAAGGTGACCGACCTCCACAAGCACTTCATCGACAAGATCGTCATCAGGAAGGACGGCAAGACCTACCACCGCACGCCCGAGGTGCTCGACTGCTGGTTCGAGTCGGGCTCGATGCCGTATGCGCAGCAGCACTACATGGGCGGAACGGACGGGGGCTATGGCGCCCCCGCACCCCTGCCCATGGACGACAAGGTCTCAAGGTTCTTCCCGGCCGACTTCATCGCCGAGGGCCTTGACCAGACGCGCGGCTGGTTCTACACGCTAATGGTGCTCGGCACGTGTCTCTTCGACAAGAGCCCCTACAGGAACGTCATCGTCAACGGGCTCGTTCTCGCGGAAGACGGCAAGAAGATGTCGAAGCGCCTCAAGAACTACCCCGATCCGACGAAGATGCTCGACACCTACGGCGCCGACGCGATTCGACTCTACATGATCTACTCGCCTGTCGTTCGCGCCGAGAACCTCAAGTTCTCCGAGAACGGCGTCAAACAGCTCATGCGCGACCTGCTGATTCCGTGGTGGAACGCGTATTCCTTCTTCGTAACCTACGCGAATGTCGACGGGTTCAATGACGCGGAAGTCGTCTATCCCGAGTCGGACAACGTTCTCGACAAGTGGATCGTCTCTTCGATGGAAACTCTCATCGCCGACGTTACGGCGGCGATGGACGCCTACGACCTGCAGCGCTCGGTGAGGCCGTTCGTCAAGTTCGTCGAGGACCTGACCAACTGGTACATCCGCCGCTCGCGTCGCCGCTTCTGGAAGTCCACGAACGACGGCGACAAGCTCTGCGCGTACAGGACGCTCCGCTACGTCCTCGTCCAGCTCTCGAAGGTCGCGGCTCCATTCACTCCGTTCATCGCCGAGGAGATATACACCAACCTCAGGGGCGCGAACGACCCGGAGTCCGTCCACCTATGCGACTTCCCGACGGCAAACGCCGCCGCGCGCGACCTCGCGCTCGAGAAGCGCATGGCCGCCGTCCAGACCGTCGTCGAGCTCGGACGCCGCTTGAGGGCCGACAACGACCTCAAGGTGCGCCAGCCGCTCAGCGCCATACGCGTCGCCGGTGCGGACGTGAAGGGGCTTGAAGACCTCATCATGGACGAGCTCAACGTCAAGAAGGTCGAATATGTCTCCGACGAGACCGAGCTCTGCGACGTCAGCTACAAGGCGAACTTCAAGACGCTGGGCAAGAAGTGCGGATCGAAGATGAAGGCAGTCGCCGCCGCTATCGCTGGCCTTGGAACGGACGGGGGCTCGGGCGCCCCCGCACCCTGGCCCAAGGTGATCGAGGGCGTTGAAATCGCCCTCGACGACGTCATTATTACCCGCTCTCCCAAGGCCGGGCTTGTCGTTGCGTCCGAGGGCGCCACGGTCGTCGCGCTCGAGACGACGCTTACGCCTGAACTCGTCGCTGAGGGCCTGGCGCGCGAGTTCGTCAGCCACGTCCAGGCGATGCGCAAGGAGGCCGACTTCGAGGTCACGCAGCGCATTGCGCTCAGGGTCGAGGCCGATGCCGAGATGCGTGCCGCGCTCGAGGCCCACCGCGGCTATGTGACAGGCGAGACGCTCGCCCTCGCGCTTGACTTCGGCGAAGTCTCCGCGGAGGCGACCGACCTCAACGGCCACGCCGTGAAGATCGCCGTCGCGAAGGCGGAGCCCTGAAACGCGGATAGAAGGGGACTTAAATGGCGAACATAAGCTGGACGGCGGTTGCGCTTCTCTTCGTATCGAACCTGGTCATGCTGTACGCGTGGTACGGGCATCTCAGGACGATGGCCGGCGCGCCGGTCTGGGCTGTCGTGCTTGTTTCGTGGGCCATCGCGCTCGTCGAGTACTGCTTCATGATCCCCGCGAACCGCATCGGCTCGAAGACGATGACCCTGGAGCAGCTGAAGATCGTCCAGGAGGCGGTCGCGCTCCTCGCGTTCGTGCCGTTTTCGGTTCTCGTCATGCGCCAGCCGATCGGCTGGAACTACGCGGCTGCGGCCGTCTGCATCTTCGCGGCGGTGTTCTTCATATTCTGGAAGTGAAACGAAACGACTGGAGACAGCGAATGAGAAAACTTCCCTTTGACAAGGAGTGGATAGAGGCGACGGCCGGGCGCTGGCCGACGCCGTTCCACGTCTACGACGCGAAGGCGATGCGCGCCAACGCGAAGCGCCTCAAGAAGGCCTTTTCCTGGAACAAGGGCTTCCGCGAGTACTTCGCGGTCAAGGCGACGCCGAATCCGCACCTCATGAAGCTTCTTCAGGAGTTCGGCTTCGGGAGCGACTGCTCGTCGCTGGCCGAGCTCGTGCTTGCCGAGAAGGTCGGCAACACGGGCGAGGCGATAATGTTCACCTCGAACGACACGCCCGCCGAGGAGTTCAGGAAGGCGTGGGAGCTCGGCGCGATCATCAACCTCGACGGCGTCACGCACTGGGAGAGCGTGCTGGAGGCGGTGGGAGGAACGGACGGGGG
>CACYNF010000065.1 GCA_902775595.1 uncultured bacterium
TTGTGCTCACCCGACCCGACGCCTTTGGCGCGGGCGCATTCCCGCTCCGCAGCTTCGCGATGTCTTAACGTCAATTCAGTGCGTCGAATTGTCTTCTTGGGCTGCCTTCGGCAGGGTTAGAAGACATGCCAGCCGATCCCCGCACGCCAGAGGAGGTCTGGAGGAGACCTCCTCCAGCTCAAAGCCGGCATGCGTCGCTCAGCGAGACACGAATGAAGAATTTCTGGGAATTTCTGGGGACAGACCCCGCGATAGCCTTGTTTTTCAGGGGTTTTATGAGGGCTGTCCCCAAAAGTTCGGGCGCTCGGCCCTGCGGTCCGCCCCTTCGGGGACGCGCCAGCCCCTTCCCCTCCGGCTATGCCGGTAGCACCCAGACACATCAATGACACCTAAAGAAAGAGTCCTGTTTTGATAACTGCAACAAGTCCTGTTTTGATTTCACCCCAATAGCCCGGTGATGTAATGCTGTCTGCGAAGTTATGGTATAATATCCCGCCTATGAAGAAGAAGACAGCGAAGTCGCCGAACGAGGCGAAGATCGCGCGGCTTGTGAAAGAGCTGCTCGTCGAGCTCGGCGAGGACCCCGAGCGCGACGGCCTCAGGAAGACGCCGGCGCGCGTCGCGAGGTCGCTTTCGTTCCTGACGCGCGGCTACAGGCAGGACATCCGCAAGGTCGTCAACGGCGCGCATTTCGCGTCCGGCACGAACCATATGGTGATTCTGAAGGACATCGAGCTCTATTCGCTCTGCGAGCACCATATGCTGCCTTTCTACGGCAAGTGCGCGATCGGATACATATCACGGGGGAAGGTGCTCGGCGTCTCCAAGCTCGCGCGCATCGTCGACATGTTCGCGCGGCGGCTTCAGATCCAGGAGCGCATGACCGAGGAGATCGCCGCCGCCGTGATGGCCGAGACCGGCGCGGAGGGAGTCGGCGTCGTCATCAAGGCGAAGCACCTCTGCATGATGATGCGCGGCGTCGAAAAGCAGAACAGCGAAATGACGACGTCGGCCGTCCTCGGGTCTTTCAGGGCCGACGAGAAGGTTCGCCAGGAGTTTCTCTCCCTCATAAAGTGAAAGGGCAGCGCAGTGAAAAGACTTCTCACCATCCAGGACATATCGTGCGTCGGGCAGTGCTCCACCACCGTCGCGCTTCCGCTCGTCTCGGCGTGCGGCGTCGAGTGCGCCGTCCTTCCGCCGGCGATCCTCTCGAACCACACGGGCGGATTCAAGACGTGGAGCTTCGCCGACCTGACGGGCGAGCTCCCCAAGGTCGAGGCGAAGTGGGTCGAGCAGGGCATCCGCTTCGACGCGTTCTACACAGGCTACGTCTGCGAGAGCCACATCGACCCAATCCTCTCCATCTTCGGGTCCTGCGCCGAGAAGGGCGCGATCCGCGTCGTTGACCCGGCGATGGCCGACAACGGCGTTCTCTACACTGGCTTCGCGCCCGACTTCCCCTCCAAGATGGCGCGGCTCGTCAAGGGCGCGGACTATGTCCTCCCCAACCTCACCGAGGCGGCGCTTCTCGTCGGCGAAAAGCCGAAGCTCTCGGGCTACACGAAGGGCGAGCTCGAAGCTCTCGTGGCGAAGCTCCATGCCATCGGCGCGAAGAACGTCGTCCTCACGGGCGTCAGCTTCTCGCCAGACGAGCTCGGAAGCGCAGTCTCCGACGGCTCGACCGTGCAGTACGACTTCAATCCGAAGCTCGAACGGATGAGCCATGGCACTGGCGATGTCTACGCGTCGGTGTTTGCGGGCGCGATATTGCGCGGGCGCACGGCGCTCGAGGCCGCCGCGCTCGCCGCCGATGTCGTCTGCGAGGCGATAAAGGCGACCGACGACGACCACTGGTACGGCGTAAGCTTCGAGAGGGCGATTCCCTTCCTCGCGCGTCAGCTCGCCTGACGAAAATGGACTTCGCTTCACCCACGCGCGGAAAAATTTGGTATAATACGCGCATCACCATGTTTTGACGCGGGCGTAATTCAATGGCAGAATAGGAGCTTCCCAAGCTTCTTACGTGGGTTCGATTCCCATCGCCCGCTCCACCTTTCCACGGTTGGACATTTTTCTGGGGTTGTCGTCTTTTGTCGA
The DNA here is from genome assembly GCA_902775595.1 of uncultured bacterium. Classification (GTDB taxonomy): domain Bacteria; phylum Verrucomicrobiota; class Kiritimatiellia; order RFP12; family UBA1067; genus UBA1067. The sequence continues at coordinate 2,098 of CACYNF010000065.1, forward strand.
GATGCTGAACAGGCTTGCAGTTTCAAATCTTGCTGTCGTCGAGAAGGTCGAAGTCGAATTCGGACCCGGGCTCAATGTCGTCACGGGCGAGACGGGCGCGGGTAAATCCGTCCTGATCGGGGCGCTTGAGCTCGTTCTCGGAGGGCGTGCCGACAGCTCGGTCGTGCGCGACGGGGCGAAGGAGGCCGAGGTCGAAGCCGACTTCGGCGGTACCGTCGTCCGCCGCACCGTTACCGCCGAAGGCCGTTCGCGCGCGTGGGTCAACGACGAGAGCGTTGCCGTCTCCGAGCTGAAGGAGCTCGGCCGCCGTCTCGTCGACATACACGGCCCCCGCGCGAACCAGAACATTCTCGAAGAAGACTTCCAGCGCACGACGCTCGACCGTTTCGGCGGCATCGGGCTCTCGAAGTACTCCGCTGCCTGGGGCGAGTGGCGCAAGGTCGCCGACGAGATCGCGGCTCTCGAAGGAGGCGCGTCCGTCGAGGACGAAATAGACCTCCTCAAGTTCCAGGTAGGCGAGCTCGAGGAGGCGAACGTCACTTCCGACGACGACGACATCGCGGAGCGGCATGCCGCGGCCGCGCACGCAGCGGAAATCGTCGAAGGCGCGAACGCGATCACCGAGGCGCTCGGCGGCGACGAGGGCGCGGAAGCCGTCATCGCCAAGCTCGGCCCAGTGTTCGCGTCGGTCGCGAAGCATTTTCCCGCCGCGGCGGAATGGGCGGCGGAGGCGGAGGAGATTTCGGTCCGCATAAACGAGCTTTCCCGCAGCGTCGCCGACGCGGTGAGCCGCATAGACGCCGATCCGGAGGCGTTCGACGAGCTCGACCGCCGGCTCTCAGTGGTGAACCGCATGCGCCGCAAGTACGGAGACCCCGCGGCGGCTCTCGCCGAGAAGCGCGCGAAGCTCGACGCGCTCGAACACCGCGACGACAGGCTCCGCGAGCTCAGGTCGCGCCTCGCCGCGGCGGAAAAGACGCTGCGCGCCGAGGGCGCCGAGGTGACGCGCCGCCGCCGCGCCGCCGCCGCGAAACTCTCGAAGGCGGTGACGAAGGAGCTGCGCGACCTCGGCTTCCTGCAGGCGAAGTTCGGCGTGGACCTTGCCGCCGCGGAGCCGTCGGCGCACGGCTGCGACGCGGTCGTATACATGTTCGAGCCGAACCCCGGCGAGCCGGCGAGGCCTCTCGCCGCGATCGCGAGCTCGGGCGAGGCCGCGCGCATAATGCTCGCCTTGAAGACGGTTCTCGCGTCGCACGACGAGACGGCGACCCTCGTCTTCGACGAGATCGACGCGAACATCGGCGGAGAAGTCGGCCGCGCGGTAGGGGAGAAGATGCGCCGCGTAGCGGAGTCGCACCAGGTGGTGGCGATAACCCATCTGCCGCAGAGCGCGGTCTGCGCGGACAGGCACTTCGTCGTATCGAAGGCCGTGTCCGGCGGGCGGACGCGAACCGCGATCGCCGAGGTCGCCGGAGACGACAGGGTTTCGGAAATCGCAAGAATGCTCGGTGGCGAGAAGCTCACGAGCGTGACAAGAAAACATGCCGAGGAAATGCTCGAAAATGCCAAGAAGAAAAAAGACTGAAGGAAAGTATCCGATCGAAATCGCGGAAGACATCTTCGACGAGGGGAACGCGACGCTCGCCGACACGCTCAGGGCCGTCGCCGGCACATCGCCGGCCAGGGTCGCGCTTGTGGCCGACGCGAACGTCGTGCAGCGCACCGAGGGGCTCGGGCTCAGGATCGGAAAGTATTTCAAGACGCATGGCATAACGCTCGCCGCCAGCCCGGTGGTGGTGTCGGGCGGCGAGAAGATCAAGGCCGACGGCCTGCAGAGCGCGTCGCTCGTCGCGACCTCGCTCGTCGACGCCAGGATCGGCGCGAACGACGCGGTGATCGCCCTCGGCGGAGGAACCGTCCTCGATCTCGCGGGGTATGCGGCCGCGCAGACGCGCGGGGGCATCAAGGTCATAAGAATGCCGACCACCCCGGCGGCGATGATCGACGCGGCGTTCGCCGATGCCGCCGCAGTGAACAGCGCCGCCGTCAAGGACGCGTTTTCGGTCCGCTGCGAGCCGGCTGCCGTCCTGATCGACCCGACTTTCGCCCGGACAGTCCTCGACGGGGTCTGGTGCGCCGGGTTCGGCGAGGCGGTGCGGTATGCCGCGGTGTGCGACGCCGCGCTCATGAAGCGCCTCGCGAAGTGCGCGGAGCGCATCAAGGCGCGCGACTTCGACGCAATGCGCGACACGGTTGCGGACTGCGTGAAGTCGAGGGGCGGCGAGGCCTTTCCCCCGTTCGCGCAGTGGTGCGCGGCGCGGCTTGAGTCGATGAGCGGCTACAAGCTGCCCCACGGCTACGCGGTCGCGATCGCGATCTGCATAGACTGCGCCTACGCCGTAAAGAAGGGGCTGATGAAGGAGGACGACCAGGAGCTCGTGTGCAGGGCACTCGCCGACTGCGGCGCCCTGGATGGCCTTCCCCACAGCCACTACCTGATAGCGAACCACGAAAGTCTGATGAGGGGGCTCGACGCATGGGCGCTCGCACACGGGTCTGATGCGATACCGCTTCCCGGCGCCCTCGGCAAGTCTGTCGAGGAGAACTCGCCCGACCGCGCCGCCTACGCAGAAGTTCTCGAAGGTCTTCTCTCCGTCTCCCGCGGCGAGTGAATTTTTGGTACAATATCAGCCATGAAAGCAAGTATTGCGCTTTTCGCGCTCCTCAGTTCCGCGGCCGCGTGGTCCGCGCAGATTGTTGACGTAAAGTTCAAGGCGCTCGACGGGTTCGGCGGCGACACCGGCTCGATCGCGAGCCGCTGCCAGACCAAGAAGGGCCAGGAATACGACCCGGCCGCGCTGACGAGAGACGTCGGTGCGCTAAAGGACTCGTCGGAGTTCGAGGACATCTCGGCCGACGCGCAGCGCGTCGGAGACGGCGTGGAGATCACCTTCTACGTGAAGCGCAAGATGCGCTACCGCGCTCCCGCGACCGTGCAGGGCGCGTCGTTCTTCAGCGAGTCCAAGATTTTAAAGGAGGCCGAGCTCAAGGACGGCTACCTCTACGGCGAGGCCGATCTCGCCGAGGCCGCCGACAAGATCAGGCTCGCCTACCAGAAGAAGCACTTCTACGACGTGAAGGTCGCCCCGATCGCCGAGATGCTTCCCGACGGCGACGGCGCGAGCGTCACGTTCATGATAGACGAGGGCTCACGCCAGAAGATCGGCTCCTATGTGTTCGCGGGCGCCACGGGGGTCTCCTCCGACGAGCTCCTCGAGGCGATCAACGTGCTGCCGTGGTGGAATCCGCTCGGGTGGTTCTCCGACTCTCCCGTCACGCCCGAGCAGCAGGCGCAGTGCCTGCCCAAGATCGAGGAAGTCTTCCGCAACCGCGGTTACCTCGACGCAAAGGTCTCGGGCCCCGTTCGCGAGATGCGCGACGACGGGCGCGTGGATGTCCGCTTCGACATCGACGAGGGCGTGAAGTACACGGTCGGGGAGACCAGGATCACCGGCCTCACCAGCTATCCCGAGCTCTCGGTCCGCGAGAAGGGCGACCTTCCCAAGGCCGGCGAGATCGCCGGGGCGAAGGCCCTCGCCGACGCCGCGCGCCGCATCGAGGTTGCCGTTGGCTCTGGCGACTCCGGCCTCGCCGACACGCATGTGACCGTGAGGACGATTCCCTCCGCCTCCGACCCGACCGTCGCCGACATAGTGTTCGACGTAACCGAGGGCGTGCCGGTGGTGATCAACGACGTCAAGATCCGCGGCAACGACTACACGAAGGACAAGGTCATCCGCCGCGAGATCACCCTCGGCCCGGGCGACCGCATGCTCGAGGACCGCGCCGAGCAGAGCAAGCGCAGGCTCGAGAACCTCGACTACTTCTCGCGCGTCCGCTACGAGCTTCTGCCGACAGACAGGGGCAAGGACGCGAACGGCGCGGAGTGGCGCGACCTCGTCTACGAGGTTGAGGAGAAGAACACGGGCAACTTCATGGTCGGCGTCGGCGCTGGTTCGGTCGACTCCGTCTACGTCTACGCCGAGGTGCAGCAGTCCAACTTCGACCTCTTCGCGCCGAAGAAGTTCTTCCGCGGCGGCGGGCAGAAGGGCAGGCTGTTCGTGCAGGCGGGTCCGCGCATCCAGAGCTACGAGGCGAGCGTGACCGAGCCTCACTTCCTCGACCGGTTCCTCGAGCTCACCGTCGAGGCATACCGCCGCAACAGGTGGTACGACGACTACGACGTAATCCGCTCGGGCGGCGGCGCGACGCTTTCCTACCCGATCAAGGTGTGGAACCCGAGCCGCATCTGGAACTCCGAGTCCGAGCAGTACGTTCCGTTCGGGCGCTTCGGCGTGAGGCTTGGAGGCGAGTTCATCCAGATGGACGACGTGGAGAACGACTTCTACGAGTACAAGGGCGTAACCAGGCAGTGGCTCAAGGAGGAGGACCGCAAGTACGGCGACGCCGTCGAGGGCGTTGTGCGCTTCTTCTGGAGCCGCGACGACCGCGACAGCTTCCGCGTGGCGACGAGGGGCTCGCGCTCGCAGGTCTACCTCGATATCGGGGGCGGCGACAACGAGTACTTCCGCGTCGGCTTCACCCACCGCCACTACTTCTCGCCATGGAAGGACGTCGTCTCCGGCGACAGCTGGCTCAAGGAGCACGTGTTCATGCTGGGTCTCCGCGCCGAGACTATCGACGGCTTCGGCTCCAACGACTACGTGCCGATCTACAACAGGCTCTTCCTCGGCGGCCCGAAGTCGATCCGCGGCATAGAGTACCGCTATGTCTCGCCCTACATCAAGAAGACGAACGGCAGCGGCGACTACATCCCGTGGGGCGGCCAGACGCTCTTCTGCATGAACTTCGAGTACACCGTGCCGATCGTGAAGATGGTCCGCCTCGCGGCGTTCTCCGACCTCGGCTGCATCGGCGAAGACGAGTTTGACCTCGATTTCAGCGACAACTTCGCGTGGACGGTCGGCATTGGCGTGAGGCTCGACATCCCGATGTTCCCGATCAGGCTCGACTTCGCCGCCCCGATCGAGAAGCCCGACCACTGCGAGGAGGAAGTGTTCTCCTTCTCTGTCGGCTACGATTTCTAAGACACATTACGGAGGAAAGAAAATGAAGAAGATTATGCTCGGCATGATGGCGCTCTGCGCGGCAACCGCGTTCGGAGACCTCAAGATCGGCACGGTCGACATGATGGTGCTCGTCCGCAACCACAAGAACTACGACACCAACAAGAAGATGCTCCAGGATTCCGAGAAGAAATACCAGAAGGAGCTCGACGGCATGAAGGCCGAGCTCGACGCGCTCCAGGACGAGGGCAAGAAGCTCGCCGACCAGGCGAGGAACCCGATGATCTCGCAATCCCAGAAGGACAAGATCGAAAAGGAGCTTCTCGAGATCCAGAACAAGTACGTCGCAGGGCAGCAGAATCTTCGCACCCAGGCGATGAAGTCGCAGGAGAAGCTGCAGGAGTTCGAGTCGATGCTCCTCAAGTCGACGACCGAGGACATTCGCGCGGTCGTGAACAAGTTCGCCGACGACAACGGCTACGACCTCATCATTGAGTCTACCGTCACGGCGTTTGCAAAGAAGTCCTTTGACGTCACCGACGGCATCCTCAAGGAGATGGGCATCGATCCGAAGTACGCCAAGGGCAGGGCGAAACACGATGAAGGCAAGTGAGCTCGCGAAGATCCTCGGCGGAACGCTTGAGGGCGAGGACGTCGAACTCTCGGCCTGCGGAGGGCTTGAAGAGGCGCGTCCAGGCGACTTGAGCTTCTGCAAGGACCCTAAGCACGTAAAGCTCGTCGAGTCCACCAAGGCATCGGCAGTGCTGCTGCCGCCTGAGTGGGACAAGGGCGCACCGTGCTCGGTGATCCGCGTGGCGGACCCGAACCACGCCTGCATGGCGGCGGCGAAGATGTTCGCCCCGCCTGAGCCCGTGCGCGCACCAGGGGTGCATCCGACGGCGATAGTCGATCCGTCCGTGAAGCTCGGAAAGGACGTCCACATCGGGCCCTTCACCGTCATCGAGAAGGGCGCGGAAATCGGCGACGGCGCGGTCATCGAGGCGCAGGTCTTCATCGGCGAGGGCTGCAAGGTCGGCGCGAAGACGCACATCTATCCGCAGGTCACGCTCCGCGAGGGGACGATCGTCGGCGCGGACTGCATCATCCACTGCGGCGTCAGGCTCGGCGGCGACGGCTACGGCTTCAACAACGGCCGCCGCGAGGACGGCTCGGTGTTCATCGAGAAGATTCCCCAGCTCGGCATCGTCGAGATAGGCGACGGCGTGGAGATCGGCTCCAACACGACGATTGACCGTGCGCGCATCGGCCGCACCTACATCGGTCCGATGACGAAGATCGACAACCTCGTGCAGATCGGCCACAACGTCAAGGTCAAGGGGTATTCGGGGCTCATCGCGCAGTCCGGCGTCGCCGGCTCGACCGAGATCGGCTACGGCTGCCTCATCTGGGCGCAGGCGGGCATCTCCGGCCACATCAAGATCGCCGACGGCGTGCAGGTCGGCCCTCAGGCCGGCGTTCCGCAGTCGCTCGACGGCTCGCTCAAGTACGTGATCGGCGCTCCTGCCATGAGCATGAAGGACCTCGCGGCGATAACGCTCGCCCCGAAGATGATCCAGAAGCTCAAGGGCGAGGTCAAGGAACTAAAGGCGCAGCTCGCCGCGAAGTAAATGCCGATCTACGTCTACGAGGCCGTTGAACCGGAGAAGGGCTGCGCGAAGTGCCGCGGCGGATTCGAGGTTTCGCAGTCCATTAAGGACGACAAGCTCGCGGCGTGCCCCGACTGCGGGGCGAAGATCCAGCGCGTCATACAGGCCCCCGGCCTTGCGCACTCCAAGACGGACCTCCACTACCGCGCCAAGCGCGCGGGATTCCATTCGCTCAAGCGCGTGAACAAGGGCGAATACGAGAAGATGTACTGAGGGGATTGCACAATGAGTCGGCTTGAACCGTGTAGAACGTGTAGGGCGTGTGGAGACGGGCTTCTTGGCCGTATCACGCCGAAAAGTCGATTTGCTGTTGCCCTGATTGTCGCGTGTCTGGCTTTTTCGTCGTTTGCCGACGAAGAGGCGAACGGAGAAACAGGCTGGTATTCCGGCGCGGCGGCGCAGCTTGTCCTGCCGCAGGGCGGCTCTGGGATGAGGCGTCTTGGCGGCGCTGCGGCGCGTGTCGGCTACTACTTTACCGGCTCCCTCGCGTTCGAGGCCGAGGCCGCGTGGCTTGAGAACGCCGTGGGGCTTTCCGCCCGCGCTCTCTGGCATCTCCACGGCTGGGAAGAGTTCAACATGCTTTTCGGCTACGAGCGCTTCGACCCGTTCCTGACGCTCGGCGCGCGCGGCTGGATACACGACGGGCAGGTCGGTCCGTCCGCCGGCCTTGGCGCGTTCTACTACCTCACCGACTCCTGGGCGCTTAGGTTCGACGCGGACGCGACGCTTGGTCTTGACACAGACGTCGAGACGGTGTTCTCGCTTTCCGCCGGCTTGCAGTATTCCTTCTAATCGACTCTGCGTCTCTGCGCCTCTGCGTTAAAAAAATATGAAAAACTGCCGAGAGGAATGGTACGACAAGGACGCGAAGGTCGCGGTGACAATTGTCGACGTGACTGACGCGGCGCAGGCGCTTGCCCGCGGACATCTCTGCGGTCCGACGAGCGCCTACTTTCTCTCCAAGGCGCTTGCCGCCGCGGCGCTCCTCGGGGGCGAAATGTCCGAGGACGACGAGACTCTGATTCTCCAGATGAAGTGCAAGGGGCCCTTAGGCGGCTTCAACGTCGAATGCACTGCGGCGGGAACCCTGCGCGGCTACACTGAAAAGAAGATACTCGACGACTTCGACGGAATGGGCGTTCCCGACCCCAGGAAGGCGGTCGGCGAAAAGCAGCTGCAGGTCACGCGCTCTGTCCCTGGTCGCATACTCTCGCAGGGAATTTCCAACTCCCTCGACGGCTATCTCGCAGGTTCTCTTCAGCGCAAGGCCGTCATCTTCCTCGAAGCCGCGGTGAGCGACGACGTGGAGATTCTCGAGGCGCGCGGCGTGATGGTCGAGGAAATGCCCGACGCAAAGGACACAGGCGTCCTCTCGGTCGATCTTCTCGGGAAATCTCGTTCTGGTGCTCTCGCCGTTACCTCCCGCAACATCCTCGGGAAACTCGGCCTTAAAAACGCCGAGCTCCGCAAGACGACTCCGCTCTCGTTCGCGTGCCGCTGCTCGCCCGACCGCGCGATCGCCATGCTCGCGGCGCTCTCTCCCGAGGAGCGCGCGACGCTTCCGCCGACGATCGACATCACCTGCCACATGTGCGGCAGAACATTCACCGTGCCGCGCTGACAATGGCGAATGTACCAGAGACTTCTACGACGCTTTTGAGGAACGTGAGGGACGCGGAGCATCCGCGCTGGCCCGAGTTCGTCGCGAAGTACCGTCCAATGATGGTGGCATATCTCAAGGCGCGTTTCCCGACATTGGAGGCGGACGACATAATCCAGGAGACTTTCGCCGCGCTCTGCGCCATCCTGCCGAGCTACATCTACGATCCGGACGAGAAGGGGCACTTCCGCAACTACCTGACTGGCATCCTTCGCAACAAGGCGCGGCGCGCGCTCCGCAATAGCAATCGCCAGACAGAGATAAAGGACATTGCCGACGCGCACAATGGAAGGGCGCGGACTCCGGCCGCGCCGGAATGCGCTATCCAGGACGACGAACAGTCATATCGCGAGGCCGTCTTCGAAATCGCGCTGCGTCGCTTCCTTTCCGACGAATCCGTCGCCGACCGGACAAAGCGCATCTTTGAGCGCACGGCGCTGAACGGCGAGTCTCCCGAATCCGTCGCCGCCTCGCTCAAGATGACGCGCCATGCCGTCGACCAGGCAAAGAGCCGTGCGATGGCCCGTCTGCGCGAGCTTGTCAAGGAACTGGAGTCCGTCGATGGGTGACGATTCCATATCTGCGATGTGCGCCGCGCACGGACCCGTTGCCTCCGCCAGTCGTTTCTCAATCGGCACCATCTTCGGCGACTGGCGTGTGACGGCGTTCATCGGGCGCGGCGGAAGCGGAGAGGTCTACTGCGCGGAGCATATCGCGCTCGGCACATCCGCCGCGGTCAAGGTGCTTGTTCGTGACGAGCCGCGCGCAAAGGAGCGCTTCGTTCGCGAGGCGAAGCTGCTTTCGGAATTGAAGTCGGCGTCGTTTCCGCAATTCTATTCGTACGGCGAGGCGAACGGATGCCCATATCTCGCGATGGAGCTGTTGGAGCCAGGCGAACTTCCATCTGGCGACCGAAATGTCGCGCGATTTCTTCTCTCGGTATGCGATGCCGTCGCCGAGCTTCATTCGCGAGGCTACATTCACCGCGACATAAAGCCCAGCAACATCCTGTGGCGTACCGGGACAGCGGGCGGCTCGCCCGTTGCAGTCCCCGTTCTCGCCGACCTTGGGCTCGTCAAGTCTATCACGACATCCGACGGCGGACGATCGACATCGGACGTTACTCTCGGCGGCGTCGGCACGCCTGGCTATGGCGCACCCGAGCAGATGGAGCGCGGCGAGGCGACTGTGGCGTCCGACATCCACGCGCTCGGCGTCCTTGCCGACCGCTGCTTTGACGGAAAGCCGCCTCGCGCGTGGAAGCGCATCATCGAGCGAGCCACATCGTCCATTCCTGCGCATCGCTATCCGTCCGTCGCCGCATTCGCCCGTGCGATTCGCTGGCGGCATCTGCGTCGCGATGCACTGATGAGTCTGGGCTTCATGGTTGTCATTGTTGCCTCCGTAGCGGTGTTGCAGAAGCCGTTGGGGCGGCTCTGGACGCGATGGCAGGCATGGATGAAGGCTCCGGTCCTCAACGCATCGGCGCAATTGGACGGTAGGGACGTTGCGGATGTCCGATGGTATCTGAACGACAGTCCAATTGTCCTGCCGTACCGTTTCGCCGATAGAGACGGCGGATTGCCCAACTGGATTCCTCGGCATCTGTCTGCGGTGGCGGAGAAGAACGGGAAGATGTATTCTTCTCCTAATGTCGACATTGTCCCGACTTGGGAGGGGCGCAGGGAAGTGTCGTTGTCGTTGCACGAAAGCCTTGAGAGCGGAACGCCGATTCGAATCTGGGCTTCAGACGGAACGCCGTTTGATTTTGCATGGTGTCCGCCCGGTACGAATAACACCGGTGGAGCAGGTTTCTGGATGGCGACGAAGCGGTTGACAATACGCCAGTTCAGAACTTTTCTCGAAGACCGCGTTTTCCGCCATACGCACATATCATGGCGCGACGAAACGGATATTTCGCCTGACCGCCCCGTTCGGCTGGAATTCGACTTTAACGAAACAGTGCCGGTCGTATCCTTTCCGGACTATGGCCTTACCATGGGACCGCCGACAGTTGCGCAATGGCGTCGTGGGATAGAATTGGTCGATGATTTCGACGGAAAGTCGTCCGAATGGGCGCGCGTACCGCCCACTTCCGGCGATGGGATTAGAAGTCGCGGCGGATGGATGAGAATGGACGGAACCGGCAAGGATGAGTTTATCGCCAATGTCATGGTCTACCATCACAAGAATGACTACGCCGCGTATGTCCGCTGCATTGCAGAGAGCGCGTTTCAGAACGAGACGAATGTTGTCCTGTACTGTAGGGCGCAGGCACTACTTCGTTCGGCAGAGCCGGACGCGGTTGCGCGTGGTGAAGCGATGTTGAAGGGGTTCTTTCAGTCCGACGACGACGAGCTGAGTTTGCTGGCGAAGGCATGCTGCATCGAGCGCGGGACCGCAGTACTTGATGATTTCGGCGGCGTCAACGCTGCGCGGCGGTTGCGATTTGCTGCGGTGAGACGCGGCGATTCGAAGACACTTGAGCAACTTGCGGTCTCAGACCCCGACTCCGATATTAGAAAGGCGGCCTACGAGAGCATGGCAGATCCATCGCCTATGGTCACTGCTATGTACATTGCTCAGATTCGCGTCGAAGACAGTCCCGGCGACCTGTCCAAGCCGTTAAAGGCCGTCAGGAACCTTTGCGACCGCGAGGCTCTTGTATTTCTGGCTGAACACGGTCGGCTTAAATCCATCGTTGACGAGGCGCGCGCACGATTGGCTGCTCTTGATGCCGAGTGAGACTTGTTTCCCGCGTGAGATTTCGCCGCGCAAAAAAGTGCGTCACATGTCCTCAATGGAGACGCCGGCGATTTCATGGCCGCCAGCCTCTTTGTCGGGATGCTTCCTGAAGAATGCCTCGACCTTCCTTTCCAGCTCGCGCCTGTCGTATCGCGAGGCATTTGTCTTGATTTCATAGAAATCAAGTCTGCCGGAGAACTCGTTCTCGCAGACGAGGTCGATCTCGTTCTCGCCCTTCCTGTCCCACCAGCCGCCGATTTTAGTGTACCGACCCTCCTCGAGGAACTTCGCCTTGAAATACTGCTCCAGGGCGATGCCGGAGAAAGCGTCGAAATCCCGTTCGACAATCTCCATCAGAGGCGAATTTTTTCGCTGTTCCACCAAATGCATGTACTTGTATATGAATCGGAACCAGAACCGCAGAAAGCAATCGTCAATGCGGTAGAGGCAGTTTTTGTTCGATGACTTTTCGTAGACTGGCTGCGTCTTGGACAAAAAGGAATAGAATGTCTCGAGCTTCGTAAGATGTCCGCCGATGTCTGACCCGACAATGTTTTTTATCTCCGCAAAAGCCGTCTTTCCGGAGGCCACGGCAGAGAGGATGGAGAAATAAGTAGAATACTCCTTGCCGAATTCACTTGAAAGTATCACTACCCCTTCGTCAACAAACGGCGAAGCAAGCGAATAGACGAACTTCAGCATGGCCTTGCGCGTATACGCCTTCGCATCCATGAAGAGCGACACATACCGCGCGACCCCGCCAGTAATCGTCCAAAGGGCAAGAAGGTCTTTCTTCGAATAGTTTCCGTTGTGCTCGGCAAGGATTTTCTTGAGCAGCTCCACAGAGAACGGATTGAGCTTCAGTTTGCCTGTGTTGCGTCCGTACAGAGGCTGCGAGTCGTCGAAGAATATCTTGTTAATCAACCTGTTCACGCTGCCGCAGACGACGAGATTGATCTTCGCCGTCTTGTGATAGCGGTCCCATGCCCCCTGAATGTCGCCGAATATGGCTGGATCTATGATGTCAAACTCCTGGAACTCGTCGATTACGAGCGTCAGCGGCTCATGGACGGAATACTCCATTATCGACTCGAAAAGCTGACCGAACCGTTCAGGAGCACCGTAGAGGTTGATCGGCACCGTGCGTTTGACCTCCTCCTGAAATATTCCGCACAGATCCTTTTCGGAGCGTCTCGTCACAAGAAGGTATATATACGGCATCCGGCCATCGTTGAACGCCCGGTCTATCAGTTCCGTCTTTCCCACGCGTCTGCGTCCAGTCACTACCGTGAACCGCGCCGCCTCGCGCGATAGGTCGCGGATCTTTGAAAGTTCCGCAAGTTCATCCTGTCTGCCGTAGAATTTCATACTGTATCCTCCTTGCTACACAAACGGCCATGTGGCACACCGCTGTTTGCCACACCGCTGTTTGCGTGAGTATTGTATCAAATTATCCGCCATTCCCGCAATCCTGAACTTTATGTCACGCTTATCCCGGCGTTGGGGGCGTCCTAACGCATGTCTTTGCGTGGCGTCACTCACCGGATATGGTCTCTGAAATATTCCCGCGTGAGATTTCGCCACGCGGCGGCAGTATAGGGTAGAGGAGAGGTCTGCCCTTTCCACGGAAGAAGGCGCGGAGCCGCAAATTGGCTGGTGCGGATTTTTGCAGAACAACGCCCACAAATGGCGGAAGTTTTGCTATAATTTGCAATAGACAATTTAAAACTTTGCGTTCTACGCATCGTTTTGGCTACCTGTGGAATGTAGGAAGTTCAAACGGTAAGAGCCATGACGGAGTGAGGAATGCGCCCCTTGGGCGCATCTTCTTTCCGTGGTTCTTACCGGGCATCCTACAGCCTCACCGGAACCGCGGCAGGGGATAGCGCCCTCTTTCTTTTGCCGCAAACAGAACAGTGGCAAAAGGAAAGGAAAAGGGAATGAAGGGATTGTTGATGAGTGTTGCTGCAGCATGTTTTGCGATAGCTGTCTTTGCACAAGGTCAAAATGTGATGTCTTCTGACGAGACCAAGCGAAAGGCTGAAGCTGGTGATGCGATGGCGCAGGTACAGTATGCGCAGATGCTTTACATGGGTCAAGGCATGGAAAAGAATGAAGCAGAGGCACTTAAATGGTACCTGAAATCTGCAGAGTCCGGAAATCATTATGCTCAGGCGAATCTGGGATTGTTTTTCCAGACTGGGGGTTGCGGAGTGAAGGAAGACATTGCCAAGGCGATAGAATGGTATGGGAAAGCGGCGAAGCAAGGCAACACACACGCTCAGTTTTATCTTGCTCGTCTGTATGAAGATGGGAATGGTGTGGAGAAGGATATTATGAAAGCCGTTGAACTCTATGGCAAGGCCGCGAAGGGTGGAATGGCAACGGCACAGTTTGTGTATGCGATGATGTTGACTAAAGGGGAGGGCGTTGACAGGAATATTGACGAAGCGTTGACATGGGCTGAAAAGGCCGAGGTTGCTGGAGAAGGGCGTGCAAGTAAGCTTGTTGAATTGCTGAAGAAATTAAAAGATTCTAATGTCACAGGTACGGATATTGTAAATGGGAATGGTGAAAAAGAGAGTGGATATTCGTCTGCTCAACTTGATGGGATTAAAGAGAGACTTGCCGGGAAGGTTCTCACGTTCGAGAACGGCAAGGTGTCGAGCGTGTCCAAGGGGTATGACGGCAAGGTCAATGTCGACATGTCGTTCCTTGCGGACAAGTCGAAGGGCTTCTTCGCGTCACGCTTCATGGT
>CACYNF010000066.1 GCA_902775595.1 uncultured bacterium
GCCGCGAACGCTGGAGCGGCCGGTTACGAACTCGCCGATTCGTCGGCCATCGCGAAAAAGTGCTACGCCGTCGGCGACACGGTCACGATCACCGGCGGCGACGCCGCGGCAGTGCTCGGCGACGGCATTGCGACGCTCAATGGTCCCACGATCACGATGAAACACGCCGGCTTTACGCTCCTCAAGGACACGGGCGGGACGGAATACTGGTTCGCCGTCTACGAGGCGCCCGGCGGCGAGGGCGACGTCTTTCTCTTCGACTGGACGGCGAACAGCAACTACGGCTGGGCGACAGCGCCGTGGACGAAGGTGACGCAGAATTCGGACCGCACCTACCCGGACCACGCGGATGACGTGGCGATGATCCGCGTCGCCCGCGGCAGCTACGGCTACTTCACCGTCCCGGCTGGCGGCGTCACGGTCGGACAGCTCGTCGTCGGCATGCTGACGAACTGGACGCTCGACCACACGTCCGGCACCACGACCCCGCTCCGGTTCGAGCGGACGGACGGCGTCGCGCCCCGCATCAGTCTCTCCCGCCCCGTTTCGTCGGGCGACGGCGATTTCCAGTTTCGCCTTGGCGAATACGACAAGGACAATGGCGGAAACGTGCTCGACGTCTCTTTTGCGGGGAAGGCCCTCGAAGCGGACTTCTGCGGCGATTCGGTTTCTGCAGGGTCCTACGTGCGCATGGGCGCTCTCAACTTTGCGTTCGGCCGCGGGCGGATTCAGGTCGCTGCGGGCCAGACCGTTCGCTTCGGGAACGGTTCCCGCCTCACCAAGAACACCGATGCCGTGTCGCTCTCGCGCCAGCGCCAGGGGTCCGGCATCTTCGGCGCGGGGACGGTCGAGGTCTCCGACGCCGGGTTTGATCTGCAAAGCTCCGATCCTGACACGTATCTCGCCGTCGGGCTCTTCCGCTCCGTGACGGGATGGTCGCCGTTTTCCGCCGAGAACAACGTCACGCGCTTCGTGACGCGCTTCAACACGGTGCCGTCCCTCCCGGTCGAAATCCTCTCCGCGCACTGTCCGACGAACCTCAATCCGCAGACGGAGTTCCGGAACTACTGGCTCACCGAGGCCGCGAACGCCTGGCTTTCGACGTCCGTCCTCCTCTCCGGCTGCAACTACGAACTGCAGCAGAACGGCGCCTATGCCCCGCACGGAGACTTCTACTACGCCACGAACGCCGCGCCGAAGCTGACGATCCGCGGGCACGTCGGCCTCCGGGGGCCGACCTCCTACGGCCCGGATTCCGGCAACAAGGACGAAAACGGCGTCCAGAAGGGCCGCGTCACCCACGAGATCCACGTCCGCGACCTCGAACTCGCCGACCGCTGGTCCACGGCGCAGGCGAACTCCCTGAACTTCTGCCGCGGCGGCGATCGGACGAACGACATCAAGGGGACGCTGACGATCGACAACTGGCGCGACCACGTCCGCCGCCCGCCCGGCGTCGATCCCGCCGACTACGACGGCAACGTCTACGCGATCATCCCGTGGATGACGGTCCACTGCAACGACAACAACCAGGGGCTCGCGGACACGGACTGGGGCCAGGAGCAGACCTTCCCCGGCGTCCGCGAGACGGACGGATGCGTCCGGCTCCTCCTGCACCTGAGCAACCGCGGCACGGGCACCCTCTCCAGCCGCGGCGCGAACGACAACCTCTACTTCGCCGACAAGTCCGGGTTCTCGTTGAACGGCGCGGACCGAACGCTCTTCTCGCTCGTCTACGCCACGGCGGAGACGCCGCACTACGCGGCGGGCGGCAACTTCTACCTCGACACCTCGAAGGGCGGCCACAAGCTCACCCTCACGAGCGGCGCGATGGCGATCATCCGCCAGAACAAGTGGCTCGGCCAGCCGGCGGACATGACGCGCAACGGGCGGATCGTCCTTCAGGGCGATCCCGCCTATCTGCACGTGCACTCGGGGCTCTACTACGCATACTCCGGCTCCGATGGCGGTGGAAGGGACTACAATATGTGCTGGGTGCCGCTCGTCGCGGAGAATGACCTCGTAAAGGGCGGCGCGGGCTCCGTCGGCCTCGCGGGCGACCAGCGCGGCATCAAGGGCGTTCTCGCCGTGAACGGCGGCGAACTCTGGCTCGGCTATCCGGCCTACAAGAAGAACGGCTACCTCTACACCTATGGCCACCCCGAGCGCGGCTGGCCGATGCACGGGTGCGCGACAGACTGCGACTTCCGTGTTCGCGGCGGCGCGGTGCTGGCGCTCGCGAGCGCGGGCTATACGGGCGTGGACAGCGACGGCAACGAGGTCGCCGAACCCGTCCTCGCCAACGGCGCGGGTAAGCAGCACACGATTACGCTCGAGCGCAGCGGCAATGCCGTCGGCGGCATCTACATTGCGGAGGGCGTCACGGGGACCGTCTACGAGGCCTTGTATGAAGCCGAGAACGGCAAGACAGTCACATTCGCGCGCGGCACCTGGGGCTCGTCGGAGAGTGCGGCAGACCATGTCGACGACCTTCACTTCTCCGGCCCCGGCGTTCTCAAAGTCTTGCATGACCAGCTCGCCAATCCGCTGATAATCATAGTCAGATAGGAGTAACTCCATGAAACACAATAATACTCGCGTCGCGCTCGCGTTCGCCATGGGGCTTTCAGCCTTGCACTCGTTTCCGCTGATGGCGCTTCTTTCTTTTGCCGCGACGCCGGCTTTTGCAAGCTGGACGGCGGACGAATCTGCCAAAACCATATCTGACGGTACGTTTACCATAAACTTCTATTGGAAGGATGAGAGCTCGACACCGCGAACGATATGCCTCAGAGACATTAAGACCTATCCGGCTTCGCCGGCGACGCTTGATCTGCGCACGGTCGAGGGAGATGCAGGGCTGCGTGTTGTCGGCATAGAGGCGGGCTGGAACGGCAAGAACATTGGCGAACTTTGGTTCGCCGACACCATTTCGTCCCTGCTGTACTTCGGCTGCACCTCGCCGACCAATACGCTGGTCATTCCGTCAGCGTTGACCTCGATTGGCTCATACTTTAAGGGTGCCAACTATACCGGGGATCTCGTGATTCCTCCGCAAATCACGACTATAGGAGGATATGCCTTCGAGAATGGCAAGTATACCTCGATCGACCTTTCGCAGGCGACGGGGCTTGTGACTCTCGGAGACCAACCCTTCAAAAACTGCAATGCCATTACCAACACCCTCGTCATCCCTCCCAATATCGAGGTACTTGGCAATCAGGCGCTCGCCTTCAACGGGGCTATCGTCGATGGCGTCGCGGTCATGCCGTTGCCAGGCGACTTGAAGCTGCCGGGTTCAATCAAGAAAATCGGGCCGTATGCGCTGAAAAACGGCTATTACACGTCGATCGACTTTTCGGACGCAACGAATCTTGTCGAGATCGGGAACAATGCTTTTGCGTGGGAGCCGTCTTTCAAGAACACGATCGGCGAAGTCCCCTGCACCGATCTCGACCTTAGCGCATGTGTTTCGCTCACCAATGTCGGTGATTACGTCTTCAAGAGATTCGGGCAGGTTAGGTCGCTTGTCTTCCCTGATTCTGTGCAACGAATAGGGACGTACATCTTTCATGAAAAGAAGAATATGTTGACGAATCTCGTCCTGTCGGCATCTCTGGACAACCTGGCATCTATTCCATTTTGTCAATGGGAGGACAAAAAAAAGAGAGGCGTGACGCACATGTATTTCAGAAATTGCCCGACTGCGATTGGAGGCAGCCTCTTTGACTATGTACCCCAAGATTCGGTTATTTGTTATCTGCCGAAGAACCGTGGCTACATGGAGGCGTGGAAGGATTTTGTCAAGGCGAATCCCGATGCCGGGCTTACGCTGCCCCCCGACGACAATTCCTCGCAAGGCACATGGAAGAGCGGAGGCGGCAGCGCCACGCAATGCGCCAAGGTAGTTTGGTATAATGCCAAGTATCCAACGCCGGATGGTTTTTACATAATAGTGCGTTAGCTCTGTGTCATATTTGGCATTGACGCTGTAAGATTAAGTGTGATAAAATACGTGCATGAACGTAAGGAGGATAAGACGATGAGCATAACTCTTTCAGTTCCCCCTGCGGTTGTGCAGGAGGCGCGTTTATACGCCGAAGAGCGGGGGACGTCGCTAAACGCCCTCATCCGCGATTTTCTGGTGCGCCTTACGACAGATGACCTGCGCCGGAGTGAAGCGGCCCGTGCGTTTCGCGAGGTTGCGTCTGCCGTAAGCAGTCGTCGCGGCCGCAATTCTGGATACAAGTTCTGTCGTGCGGACGCCTATGATCGAGGGGCGGGCGAATGACTTTTCTCGACACAAACATCGCGGTGTATGCCGTGGATTCGCATGATTCCCGCAAGCACAAGATCGCGGCGAAGTTGATCGACGAGGCGGTTGTTGGTGATGGATTTCGGATATCGGCTCAGGTGCTTTTCGAATTTGCCAACATCTGCCAGAAGAAGCTGGGTTGCACTGCACAGGAAGTTCTCAAGCTTCTTGATGTGCTCAACTCAATCGAAGTGGTCAGCCAGACACCGCAGATTGTCACGCGGGCAGTTGAAATCAAGTCGCTCTACTGCATTTCGCTTCAAGATGCGATGATTGTCGCTGCTGCGGAGAAATCGAGATGTGGAGAACTGCTTTCCGAGGATCTGAACGACGGGCAAGTCTATGCAGGTGTGCGCGTATGCAATCCGTTCAAGGGCGCTATGTAGAATTTCTGGGGGCAGACCCCGCGATGGCCTTGTTTTCTCGGACGATGGCCGCGCCACGCAATGTGCCAAGGTAGTTTGGTATACTGCTAAATATCCGTCGCCAGATGGTTTTTACATAATTGTGCGTTAGTAGTTGTATGGTGTCTGATTTCATTGTAGCTATGATGTCCGCAGTGGCGGTTTTCGGCCTCGCCATCGATGCCAAAGCCTGCACGGCGGTTCTCGTGGGGAAGGACGCCTCGACAACAGGGCGCGTCATACTCGGGCACAACGAAGACGACGATCCTTCGCTCATTGTGCGGCACGGATACGTCCCTCCGCGCGACTGGCCTGCGGATGCGTCGCTCGTCGACCACCCCGACTGCGCGAAAGTGCCGCGAGGCGGCCGTTCCTTCGGCTTCTTCTGGACCGAGGTGCGCGACGCGAAGTGCGGCGCGGGGAGCGCGGTGTCGTTCGTCAACGAGAAGGGCGTCGCGATAGTCTCGGACAACGCGGGGCCGACGAAGGAGAACTCGCCCGACGCCGACGTGCTGACGGACGGCGGCATCTGGTTCGCGCTGCGCCTTGCCGTCGCGGAGCGGGCGAAGAGCGCCCGAGAGGCGGTCGAGATAATCGGCGCGCTCGTCGAGAAGTGGGGGTACCGTCCGTCCGGCCGCACGTACACCGTCGCTGACGCGGAGGAGGGGTGGATGGTACAGGTCGTTCGCGGGCGACACTGGGTCGCGATGCGCTGCCCTGACGACGCGATTGCCGTGATGCCGAATCACTACACGATCCACGCGATTCCGGAATCGCCGACGAAGGACTGTCTCTTTTCCCACGATGTCGTGGCGTACGCGGTCGGGAAGGGGTGGTGGCCGAAGGAGAGGGAATTCGACTTCGCGCTTGCGTACCAGGACCCAAAATGGGTGAAGATTCCGCACAACACGCGCCGCCAGCGATACGTCACGTCGCTTCTGCTCGGAAAGGAATGGACGGACGAGTCGTATCCGTTTTCCGTCAAGGCCGCGCGTCGCGTTTCGCCCGACGACGTGAAGGCCGCGCTGTCCGCGCATCCCGAGACTGGAAGCTGGCTCCGCCACGCGGCGGACTTCGACGAAACGCCGAGCGCATGCCGCAGGCAGACGATCGAGTCGCTTGTGATCGCGTTCGGCGAAACGCCTGCTGACTGCGTCGCGCAGATTGCGGGGAATCGTCCGTGCGAGAAGGGCTACTGCACATTCAAGCCGCTTGTGCGTCCGCTCCCGCACGATCTCGACGACGGAGATGCCGCCGGCCGCCTTGAGCGCTTCTTCCTGCCCGAGCCAGCTCTCCGCTGAGTTGCGGGTGGGCCAAACGGACTCTTTTGTCTCCCTCCCCATAGTCGCACTTGACAGGGTTGGATCGGATATTGTATAATCCTCAGCACAGTGAACAAATTTGTTCAGTGAGGTGGATTGTTATGTATGAATTGCCTTTAGTGGAGCTTACAGCGAGCCGTTTGAATGAGAAACGGCTTCGGATTCAAGTTGTTGCCGGGCCGCGCCAGGTTGGCAAGACAACTGCCGTCAAGCAGGCTTTGAAGCATTATGCCAAACCGTTTACATACCGACTTGCGGAGGGGCTTGGCGTAAATCCTCTTGCGTGGTTGGAGAGCGAGTGGCAACAAGCCCGACTTCAGGCAAAGTCTCTTGGGGAATATCTTCTTGTTGTCGATGAAATACAGAAGATTGCCGGATGGTCTGAGGTTGTCAAGCGACTTTGGGACGAAGACACGTTTGAAGATATCCCCTTGAAGGTTTTGATTCTGGGAAGTTCCCGTCTTTTGCTTCAGAAGGGGTTGAATGAGAGTCTTGAGGGAAGGTTCGAGCTTGTTGAGGCATGGCACTGGTCTTACGAGCAGATGCACGAGGCCTTTGGTTTTTCAATTGACGATTTTGTGATGTTCGGAGGGTATCCCGGCGCTGTCCCATACATCCGAGACGAGGAACGCTGGAGGGGCTATCTGAGGGAGTCGATCATAGAGCCGAGCATAAGTCGGGACATAATTCAGCTTGAGCGCATTTCAAAGCCTGCGCTTCTTCGTCAGCTCTTTGCGTTGGCCTGCACGTATTCGGGCAAGATTCTGTCCTATCAGAAAATGCTTGGACAGCTTCAAGACGCTGGGAACGCCACTACGCTTGCGCATTACCTTGCGCTCCTTGGCGAAGCCGGCCTCGTCATGGGAATAGAGAAATACTATGAAGAGATAGTTCGCGTCAAGGCGTCCAGTCCTAAACTGGTGGTCTGCAATACGGCGTTGATGACGGCGATGCTACCATATGGATTCAAGGAGCTCCGTTCGAGACATGAATTATGGGGGCATATCTTTGAGTCTGCCGTCGGTGCGCGTCTCATACCAAGCTGCCGCAGAAATGACATCCAGCTGCGATACTGGAACATCGGAAACAAGGAGGTTGATTTCGTCCTTGGCAAAGGCGATGGACTCGTTGCGATGGAGGTCAAGACAGCAGATGCGGACAGTGTTTCGGGAATGAAGGAATTCAAGGCCAAGTATGCTCGAGCAAAACCATATATGATAGGGGGGCAGGGCATGTCGCCGGAAATGTTCTTTTCGTGCGAGGCGGATAGGTTCTTCTGATCATCTACGATAAGATCACTGTGCTCTTAATGATGAGCAGGTCGAGATGGGTGGCGTGACACATGCCAAGTTTTGCGCTGAATTTTGTTTACATACTATTGACAGCGGTTTTGGCGTGTGCTACAATAACACCAATGTTGGTTAGAGTGTTGATCTACAGGTGCTTGCCGAAGCAGATGGTTTGAACGATCGAAAATGAACATGGTGCGCCAAGTAAAGCTTGGCTGAACTTGTAGAATGAAAGGAATCTACTCAACGAAGAGAATGGCACGTTGATAGGACGGCTGGCTGTGCGGAGGGCGACCGAAGTGCAGAAGCCCAGCCCGACGAACGAGCGAGCCAAACGAAAGTGAAGTCCCGTATGTACGCCTCGATACTTCCAACCGAAAGGCATCCCGTGGCCAAGCGGATCATAATAGCCGAAGCCGAAACGGACGCACCGAAACCATTACGCGGTGCGCCCGACGGGACGGGGTATAGGGACATGGCGCGTTCGGAAAGCTCAGCACAGGAACTTGGGAGACCTGCCGACGGGAAACCGACGGCAGGAGTCGGAGGAGTCCGTAGTAGCGGGGAAGCGGGTAATGACCGTGGAGCAAAGGGGCTCTGCCCGAAGGGCGTCTCGAAGGGAAGCGGCGCGGAGCGACTGCGTAAACGGCACTTGACGGAGAGGGAGATTCGGGAGATAGGCGCGAAGCGCAACCTCGCGAAGTACCCCGACCTCGCGCTGATGACGGAGAGACTGGCAAGAAAGGCGGAAGCAGAGCCGAAGTCCCGCTTCCACAACCTGTACAGGTGGGTTCTACACGACGAAACGATGCGTTGCGCGTGGGAGCGCGTAAAGGCCAACGGCGGCGCACCAGGCGTGGATGGAATCACCTTCCAGATGATAGAGCGGGGCGAGGGCGGAGCGGAAGGGTTCATCAAGGGGATTCAGAAGGAACTCCACGAAAAGACCTACCGTGCAAGCCCGTTGCGGCGCAAGTACATCAAGAAGGCCAACGGCAAGATGAGACCCCTCGGCATCCCCACCATCAAGGACAGGGTGGTGCAGTGTGCGGTCAAGATTATCATCGAGCCAATCTTCGAGAAGGACTTTCACGACTGCTCGTTCGGCTTCCGCCCCAATCGAAGCTCGCAAGACGCCGTGGAAAGGATTGCGGGAGAGGTCAAGAAAGGCGAGGTGCTTGTGTATGACGCAGACCTCTCGTCCTACTTCGACACGATACCGCACGACAAGCTCATGGCGGCGTTGCAGATGCGCATAACCGACGGCAGCGTGCTGAAGCTGATTTGGCATTGGCTGAAGGCGTGCGTACAGGAACCGAACGGAGTGAGGATAAGCCCCAAGGGGAGGGGTACGCCACAAGGAGGTGTCATATCCCCGCTTCTGGCGAACATCTACCTGCATTGGTTCGAGACGATTGTTTCGCTGACCGCCAAGGCCTGCGGTCAGGTCATGTCGATTGTGCGCTACGCGGACGACTTCGTGATTCTTGCGCGGGCATGGGTGGACGGATTTCTAAAGAAGGTCGAAGGAATACTTGAGGAGCGGATGGAACTGACGGTGAATCGGGAGAAGACGAAGACGCTCGACTTCCGAGAGCCGCACACGACCTTGACATTCCTCGGGTACGAATTCAGAATGGTGCGCGACAGGCTCTTCGGCACGGGAAAGAGGTATCTCACCTTCGGCCCGTCGAAGAAGTCTATGAAGCGCATCCGCGAGAAGATACACGGAATCACTCACGCGAGGAACGGTCTATTGACTGTCGAGAAGGTCGTGGAGCGGCTCAACAGACTGACGAAGGGATGGGGGGCGTTCTACTCGGTCGGCTATCCGTCCAAGGCTTTTCATGCGGTGAACGGCTACGCGCTTCGGCGCATGGCTCGGCATCTCAACCACAGAGGCCAGCGGCGGTATCGGCTTAAGTTTGCGGACACATACTACGGTGAACTCAACCACTACGGGATGCACTGGCTCAGATGGGCTGATGTCCGCAGGCGGCGGTATTGACAGGAAAAAAAAATCGGTATAATTATCAGCAATAACTTGCAAAAGCGAAGAAAGGAAAAGCCAAGCTATGACGAATGCAGCTCTACGGGGAAAGCCGGATGCGGGAAATCCGCACGTCCGGTTTGATGAGGGGGAAGTCGCATTGGCGGCAACGCCGAGGCGTGGGTCTCTACTCTACAAAACTGAATTCCTCCGCCATCAGTGGGGGCGTTTCGCGGTTTTCGCGAGCGCTCTTTTTCTCGTTGTAAACTCCTCGCATGCCGGCTTTGACCCGGCTGCGTTCGACTTCTTCGCCACGTTCACCGTGGAGGACTACGAGGGCGGGGCGCTCGAAAACTTCCCTGTTCTCGTGCGACTCGCCGCGGATTCGCCAGTCGGGTTCTCCTACGCCGACTGCGCGGAGGACGGCTCGGACGTGCGCTTCACGGACGCGGTGGGCAATCTGATCCCCCATGAGATCGACACGTGGGATCCGGATGGCGAGTCGCTCATCTGGGTCGGTCTTCCGGTCATGAACGCCGGCACGATGTTCACCATGTACTACGGTTCGAAATCATCCGCCGGAGCGATCGCCGAAGGCAGCGTCTGGGCACGCTACGCCGCCGTCATCCACGGCGGTTCGTCGATCAAGAATGCGATCGCGGGCGGCCCGGGCGTCTCGACGCCGTCTGCTGCGGATAAGGTCTTCGCGAGCGCGGAGGCCGGAAAAATCGGTGGCGGCATACGGAAGAACACGGCCAACGTTGTCGGAGTCAACGTCGCCATGGGGCCGGCCACCGCCTCCACGACGCTCGAAGACACCGGCAAGTTCTCCGTCTCCGGCTGGTTCAAGCGCAACGGAAACGGCGGCAACAACAACGGCACGCATGTCCTTGCCGCGAGCCGCAAGGGCTGGAATGACGGCGCCGGCTTCCTTTGGCTGCAGGAGCAGAGCAAATACATCTCCGTCGCCGCCGCCAACAGCCACCAGTTCAATTCTCCCGCCCACCAAAACACGTACATACTACCAGACGGTGAATGGGCCTATGCCGCGTTCACCTACGAGAAAGACGTGTCGCTCACGTCCTACTTCGACGGCGCGGTGGACAATCAAAAGAAGTCCCCCGGCAACCTCGTGTGCTCGGGCACAATTTGGACGTTCGGCTCCTACGCGAACCAGGGGAGCAACGATTCCTTAATCGGCGACATGGACGAACTTCGAATCTTCGACGGCGTGGCGTCCGGCGACTGGATTAAGGCCGAGCACGATACCGTTGCGAGCACGACGTTCCTCACGGCCGACGCGGTCGTGCATGTCGGAGCGTCCGCCATGTCGATCGTCGGCCTTGTCGCCTCGTCGGTCGAATACACGAATGCGACCTTTTCCGCGACGGTCGGCTCTCTCGGCATGGACGCCGGGATGACGACGCCCGCCACCTGGGTGGACCTTCTGCTCGTCGTCGGCACGGAGGAGACGCTTTCCTCGCCTGTCTTCGCCGTTCCCCTATCCCGCGCGACCGAGGCGCCTGTGCAGATTCCTGCGTCCCTGTCGGGGCTGAGCGCGGATACAGTCTACTACGCGCAGCTTCGCGCGACAAACAGCCTCGGTGTCGCGAGTGAGTCGCGCGTTGCCGCGTTCACCACACTACCTGTCGGACCGGCTTTCACCGCGGAGATTGACTCGGACCACCTCGCGCCAGCAATTACGCTTTCGTTTATCCGGCCGGGGATGGCCTCTTCTGTCACGCAGATAACGGTTCAGGTTTCCAGTACCGGCGATTTCGACAATCCGGACGTTTCCAAGACCATTGAAGTGGACCTTACCGAAATGCCCGTGATGCTTGACAACATCGACATCACCGGGCTCCCGACCTCTTCGACGTTGAGTTACCGTTTCATCGCCGAGAATTCGGAAGGGTTCAGCACGGTCGTTGACGAGCAGGCGGTCTCGACCATCGGGGACGGCAACAACGTCTGGTCCGGTCTCTCCGAGGACATTGACGACCCCAACGCCTATGTCTTCGTCGGCGGGCTGCCGGCCCCCGACAAGACGCTCTACTTCACCACGCCCGCCGGCCTCAGCCCCGTCATCGACCGGGATGTTGACATGCCGTCGCTGCGCTTCACGAGCAAGGCGAACGAGTCGGTCGACGAGAATTATCTTGGCGGATTCCACAGCTGCGGATACAACCTCTCTGGCTCAGGCGTCCTGACCTTTACCGCCGAGAAGCCGATTGTCCAGGCTTCGTACGGTACCAATACGATCAGCAACCCGATCCTGTTTTCACGAACTGACTCGCAGACCGTTACCATCATGTCCGTTGGAGAAGACAAGGCATGGCTTCTTCTGAACGGAAATCTCCTGTTGCCGAACGGCGTCTCCAACACGACGATGAGCGTCACCGGTCGGGGCAACACCGTTCTGGGCGGAGCTTCGCCGGACTTCATGGGCCAGCTCAGCGTCCCAGGCGGGCGACTGACGTTCGCAAGCCCCTGCGCCATGACGAACGTCAGCAAGATCTACTTCTCGGGGGATCCCACCTCCATCTCCAATGCGATCGGCGCGCCGTTGACGTTCCCCCGCGTGTCGTCGATCTGGATGGAGAACGGTTGGCCGGGCCGAAAGCTGCATGAATACGGGGCGCCGTTCGTCTTCCCCCAGGCGACGTTCGAATGGGGAATCCGCGATTACAATGAATCAACATTCGCCGCAGATTGGGTTGTATCCAATGTCGTCATCCGCAAGCATGGGTCGAATGGAGACGCCTGCGGAGTCAAGACTGGCACCGGTGCATTCATCGTGATGGGCGAAACCAGCTGGTACGATACCTCCGTCAAATCCTACGTCAAACTTCGTAATGGCTGCTTCTGGGCTCAGACCTCCGCCGGTCTGCCGCCGAGCGGCGAATTCTATGCCGATCAAGGAGCCAACAACAACATGGCAACGCTCGGCTTGAACGGCAACTACACCCCGATGCTCGACGGCTCCTCGACGCCGCGCGTGTTCCAGAGCCACACCCAGACCCGCTGGGGCTTCACGGGCTTCGGCGGCGACCGCACCGTCTGCTGGAACGGGGATTCGTCGCTCAACCTGACGAACACCACGAGCGACAACGTGGCCGTCAAGCTCTCGAACGACACGGACGCGAATTCGCTCGGGACGGCCTACTCCGCCTACTACGCGTATCCCGCGAGGTTCATGTTCGGCAACCGCTCGGAGTTCGCCGACGGCACGGTCCTCTTCCTGAACCCGATCCGCTACGAGCTCGGGCAGAACTGGGACACCGCCACCTACTTCGAAAGCACGAACCACGTCGTCGCGGCGCGCATGAGGGGCTCGCTCAAGCTCGGCAACCGCGACCGGACCTGGTACTTCTCCGGTCGCAACTTCGGCGGCTACCTCGCGCTGGAGGCCAACAACGCGGACTTCACCGGCAGGGTCAACATCTACGAGAAGGGCAACCTCCTCGTGAACTCGAACCTCGTCGCCCGCTCCGCCACGGTGCAGTCTGGCGCCGGTCTCGGTGGAACCGGGACGCTCTCGACCGAGGAGAGCACGACGGTGAAGAGCGGCGGCACGCTCTTCGGCGGCGAGTGGAACAAGGGAGGAACGCTCACGATTGGAGGCAAGCTCACGATGGAGGGCGGCTCCGCGCTGCGCGTCGAGGCGGGTTCCTCGGACGATGGCCGCGGGTGCGTGAAGCTTGCAGCGGGCTCTACGCTCAAACTCACTGCGCCTATCTATGTGGACGTCGATACCGATCCTCGCGTATCCCCCGTCCGCGGCGCTTCCCGCAAGGTTCTCGACTGGAGCGAAGCCTCCTTCGACTCCGGCGCCGCGCCGACACGCGCGGACTTCGTTGCGCGTCCTGAGCAGAATCCTGATCTCAAGAAGATAAGTGTTTCTGTTCAGGACGATGGTCTCTACGTAGGCTACGCCACGGTACGCTGTCCAGTGCAGATGGTCATAATCGTCCGATAAAATCTTTCGCCTTTTTGGACCTCCCGGCACTTGACGGGAGCGGGTTTCATATTGCATGCACCTCGTCTGCCGGCACGTACTACGAACGACACGAAAAGAACTCTTGCTTTTTGCGCCGGGATCTCAAAGGGATCGGCAGCGTTTCAAAAATTTGGGGAGGGCACCGAGGCTCTTGCGAGACTTGCGGCAATGGACACGTTGTGCTATAATTCAATTCCACTAGCAACAGTAATGTGGGGGTAACCAATGAAATATATTCTTGCAGCGTGTGCAACATTTGCGGCGATGTTGGCTCTTCCGGCGCAGGCAAACACGGTCTATCGACCTGGGCTCACGCAAGTTTTGTTCAAACAGGGGTCGGCAAACGGATTCCCCTCGGCTGTATCGGGTGTGCCGGTTCTTGCGTCTAATATTGTTGAAAAAGCCTCGGCTGATTCCTATGCCGATGGCCCCGAGCGAGTGCCGTATCCGCTCATGGACAGAGACAACAACGTCGTTAATCCCCTGACAGGAACGACATGGGCGTGGCCGACCCAGTATGGAATATTCGCCTACGAAGGCGAAATGTATGTAGAGCAAGGGACAACCTATACCTTCTACGGCCGTTTCGACGACGGTTCGGCAATCGTGGTCGACGGCACGACGGTCCTGATGCAGCAACAGGACTCCGGCTACAACAAGCAGCCGCAGGTATGGGGCGACTGGACCGCGACAAGGACAGAGTGGGTTCCGTTCAATGCGTGGATATGGGACTGGACCGGCGGCAAGGCCGTGAAAGACTGCTATTATGCGCTCCAGTACAATACAGCCAGCGTGAAGAACGACTTCGGCAACGCTGCCAAGTGGTTTCGCTTCAACGAGACGGGCGACATGTCGTTCTTGCGCACGCGCGTGGATGAGGCGTACACGACTGTCGCGAATCCGGTGGAGGACGGCGACGACTTTCAGATTGCGCTGACCTTTTCGAACCTTCCGTCCGATGCGGATATTACATTCTGCTATGGCGATTTTGATGCCGGAATGTCCTTGGGGGCGTGGGAGAATGCAGTTCTCGCCGGCCGCGTCACCTCAAACGAGACATCACGGGTCTTCACTCTTGTCGGCGCGAAGGGGGCTAATGTCCTGCGCGTTTGTGTCAAGAGCACAGAGTCTACACTTGCAGGGGGATTCATCGAGTGGACCGAACCGATCGCCCTTGCGTCGAGTCCGATTGTCGCACTGGAGTCAGTGACGCCGTCATACACGAATGCGTCGTTTTCCGTGAGATTGAACGGCTATGGCGTCGGAGCTGCTTATGCATCGCTTAGGATTGAGGTTGCGGCGTCGGCGGATGGCTTTGACTCGCCGTTGATCGTGATTCCCTACGCGGGCAATCCAGTTTCCAATCTTGGCACATACTCCATCGCGGGCAGCGGCTTTGTGACGAACACAACTTACTTTGCCCGCGCTGTTGCGACAAACAATAACAACGCTGAGGGCCGTTCCGCCCCGCTCTCATTTACGATGCTTTCTCCGGGTTCCCCGACTGTTGTGATGACGCCCAATGCTGCAGGTTTTTCCGCGATCGACGGCACGGCCGTCGTGTCCGATCTTGGCGTCGGTGCCGAAAGCTCTACGATATGGCTGGATGTCTCGAAGGCAGGCGATTTTTCCGACACAGTCGTTTTCGGCGGCGTGCCTGCCTTTGCGGTTCCAACGACGGTTGCTCTTTCGGCGACAGGGCTTGAAGGTGCGACGGTCTATGCTGTTCGTGCCCGAGCCGTGAACGACTGGGGTCTTGAATCGGTGTCTGAGACTTTCCCTGTCACGACACGCACCGAGCCAATAGATGCGACCGGTGCGTCTTCCGTTTCGTCCGCGGCGGGTGTGCAGACTCTCTCCGTTTCCGTTTCTGACGTCGAGCCGGGCAGCACCTATTCGGTCGCGCTCGCTGTGGATGGGGTTGCCGTCAAGGCATGGGATGCGCAGTCGGCTCCGGATACATTTTCGTTTGACTGGGAAGGGGATGCCGGCACGGCTCACAACGCAGTCTTCACCATTACTTCGTCGCTGGGTGGTCAAGACTGGGTCAGTAGCCGCGCCGTCAACTTTACGGTCGGGGAAACGGTTGCCGTTCTTGGTTCTGTCTCTGCGCTTGATTCAACCTAAATTCGTCAGTTGGGCTCCCGACCGACGCGGCTTTCGCCGCATGACAACACCCTCCCGCCCGGCTTCCGTTCAGAAGCCGGTTTTTGCCT
>CACYNF010000067.1 GCA_902775595.1 uncultured bacterium
TCTTGTTGCCCAGCTGGGAGTCGGGGAACAGCTCGATGGTCAGGTCGACGTCCTTCGCGGCCAGCAGCTCCTGCCACTTCTCCAGGGCCTGGCCGATGGGCTCGGACATGGAGTTCTCGAAGCCGATCTGCACGGTATTGTGGTCTACGTAGCTTACGGAGAGGTCGGTCTTGACGCGCGGAACGTCCATCGACTCGAACTGGAGGTATGCCATCGTTCCGGTCGCGTCCTGCGTCAGCGTCTGGTCGATGCGGATGCCGAGCTCGGGGTCCTTCGCGGGATCGCCCTCCACGAGATGGGCGGAGAGAATCTTCTGTACAACGTTCTGGGCTGTTTTCATGGCTCGGTATTATACCATAATTCGCCGATTGGGAGCGACCGACGCAACTGCCATGAGAATTGCCATGAACATC
Organism: uncultured bacterium; assembly: GCA_902775595.1. Lineage (GTDB taxonomy): Bacteria > Verrucomicrobiota > Kiritimatiellia > RFP12 > UBA1067 > UBA1067. Next base: position 414 of record CACYNF010000067.1, read on the forward strand.
ATGGCAGGATTCATGACACGATGTAGAAGGATGACTGAGGAGGGGAATCTTAGAAGTAGCCGCCCTTGTCGATGATCTCGCTTATGGTGTCGCCCTGGCGGACCCACGAGAAGATGTCGACCTCGTTGCGCTCGATTCCCTCGGCGCGAAGCAGGACTTCGTAGGCGATCTCTCGTGGAATGCAGATTACGCCGTCGATGTCTCCCATTATGATGTCGCCTGGACGAACCGTGACCTTGCCGATCCTGACAGGTACCTGGTAGTGCGTTATCATGCAGCGGCCGAGCGAGCCGTTCGAGACGCGGTACTTGTAGAATACCGGGAACTTCTGCTCGAGTATCTGCTTCGTGTCGCGGATTCCTCCGGCGATCACTGCGCCGCGGATTCCCTTCGTCATTGCAGTCGCCGTCATGACGCCGCCCCAAAGCGACGCCTCCACGTCGTCAGACGTATCCCACACGACGACACCGTTCGGCTTGAAGTCGTCGAGCATCTGCGCACGGAAAGTCATCTCGCCCTCGATCATGCAGTTTGGCGCTGACTTCACGGTGAACGCCTCGCCGCAGACGACCATCTCGTCGCGAAGCGGCATGATCTCGTGCGGCAGGTTCTGGTCGAGAAGGCAGGCCTCTCGCATGACGTCGTTGACGCATCCGGTGTAGAGCTTCTCGAAACGCTCGCAGAGCTCCTTCACCGGAATCGGGAATTCGTTTGTCGGCACGCTCTGGCGCTTCGCGATGAGCTTGTCGAGTTTCATAAGGCCAGCTTCCTTGGCCTTTGAACGCATATCTGCTAGTGATGGCATTTTATCATTCCTTTCTTAATTTTGATTAACTCAGATTGTGTCCGAAGTCTCCACTAACGTTTCGCCATCCTGGGGATTGCCGAAACACTATAAAGTGCCGAAACGGTAGTGTATGCTTTTTGACAATCATCGGAGTTCCTTTCATGAACGAAAATATTGTCGCCGTCTCGCAATGGCGATTACGGCTGCTCCAACGATGTAGAACGCCGCGAGAGACGCGAGCGCAGCAGTCGATGAGAACGAATCCTTGACGACCCCAAGGACAACCGGCGACGTCGAGCCGAACACGAATGCGCACGAGAGCATCAATCCAGCCCCCGAGGCGTGGTATTTCTGCGGAATGATGTCAAAGAGCGACGCCATGAGGTTCGAGTCGTAGACCCCGCGGAACACGCCGAAGATGGCCATTGCAATTCCGCATGTCATGGGCGAAGGCGCGTATGCCATCCAAACGATGAACGGCACACCGAGCGCAAGGCCGATTATGTTTGTCTCCATCCTGACAGACGGACGGTGCGCTACAAGACGGTCGGAGATGCGGCCAGCGAGCGTGACGCCAACAAACGCGCCGAGGTAGTGCCAGAGCACGGCGTTAAGCGCCGCCGACCCCTCCGCCATACCGAACGTCTCGGACAGGTGACTTGGCATCCACGTCTTGAAACCGATATCGACGTAGATCATCATGCCGAGCCCCGCCGCAAGGAGAAGCGTAGAGGGATTTCCGGCGAAGACTTTGAACGCCTCTTTGAGGGTGGGTTTGTTTTGGACAGGATTTACATGATTGACAGGATTGTTTGTTTCCGAAATCTTGTCAGCCTTGTTAATCCTGTCCAAACTTTTCCCTTGCAGGCCGAGAGCGAGGACGACGGCCCAGAGGATGCCGATGCCGCCGAACACCTTGAACGGTATGCGCCAGCCCTCCGCGCCAGACTCCGCAAGCCATCCTGACGCCGCGCTGCACCCGATTATGCCGGCGTATAGCCCCATCTGCAATATTGATAGCGCCGTTGCGCGAGTCTCCTTGTGAAGCTCGCCGATAATCGACGTAGCCGAAGGATAGTAGAACGACTGCCCGAAACCGTTGAGGATTCCATAGGAAACGATCATCAACCCAAGAGACGACACAAATCCGGATGCGAATATTCCAAGGCAGAAGACGAACACTCCCGACACGACCATCCACTTGCGGTTGAAGAGATCAGCCGCAGCACCTGCGAACGGAACGGAGAGCCCGTATGCGAATGTGAACACAGTCGCCACGACGCCTATCGCCGCCGCGCTCGCTCCGAGCGATCCCTGTATCGAAGTAAGCGTCGCGCCGAAGATCTGCCGCGTTCCCTGCTGAAGGAAGAACGCGACCCATAGAAGCGCCAATGCTCGCCATTTATACCCGTCTTTCAACTTTTCAACCTTTCAACTTTTCAACCCGGCAGGCAAAGCCCGCCGTCGACCATGATCGTCGCTCCAGTAATGTAGCGTCCCGCGTCGGACGCGAGAAGAAGCGCCGCGCCAGCGGCGTCCTCGGGCATCGCGTAGTCGTGCATCGGTATCGCCGACATCACCTTCGGACCGTACACGGGATCGGCAAGGCACTCCCTGTTGCGGTCGGTGCAGAATACGCCAGGGCACAGGTTGTTGACGGTGATCCCCTCCGGCGCGACCTGGCGCGCAATGCCGCGGACGAGGTTCTCCTGCGCGGACTTTGTCGCCGCGTACACACACATGTCGGGATGCGGCCTACGCTCGTTTACGGAACCTACGACGATGAGGCGTCCCCACTTCTGCGCCTTCATCTTCGGGTAGCACAGTTGGAACATCCTTAGCGTCGCGAGGAAGTTCACCTGAATCTCCTTCTGCGCCTCGTCAATCGGAAACTCCGTCCAGGGTATCTTCGCCTGGATCGACGCGTTCGCTACGAGGATGTCGGGCATTGTTCCTTCCGCCTCGAGCTTTGCGAAGAACGCTTCGATAGCGGCGGTGTCGGAGAGGTCGCACACCTTCGTGTTGTGGCGGATTACCTTCGCGCCGTATTCCTCGAGCGCGTCGCCTATCGCCTTGCCGATACCGCGCGTCGACCCGGTGACGAGGGCGATTTTTCCCGTTAGATCAAACTTCTCCTTTAGCATGTCTTTTCCTTTCCGTGTGTAGAGGATGTCTTCATTCGACCTCGACGAACTTGCTGCGATCTTTGCCCTCGGCGTCCTTCCAGGTGAGGCGGTAGCGTCCGCGGAAGCCGCGGAAGGAAACCTTGCCGCCCTTCGCTACTACGGACGTCTTCGTCTTCCATTCGCGGTTGATGAGGTCGTCCATCGCGAAGTAGGCGGCCTTGGGCTGCATGTCGCGCGTGAAGATGCCGCTGATTGACGGCTCGCCCGGCGCGCCGCAGTTGTCGACGACGTTCCACCAAGTGATGCCATTCATCTTCTCGACCGCGAACCACGCACGGTAGCAGTTGCGCATGATGATCGCCTGCACCATCTGTCCCTTTGGCGAGTTGTCCGGCGCGGTGATGGTGATTTCGGAAAGGTGTATCGGACGTCCCCCCGACGCCTTCGCGACCTTTGCCATCGTAGTGGCGATGCCTTCGGGCGAGACCTTCTGCCGCGTTTCGGCCGTGAACTCGCCCGCGGCGAGCTTCTTGGACTCCGCCGGATTGAACAGGTGCATCTGCGAGCCGACGACGTCGAACGTCGCGCCGTTGCGCTCGAGGTCGGCGATCTGCCCGGGGAACGCGTCCATGTTGTACTCGTTGACGTTAAGCCACGCGTCGGGGCGCATGTACTTGCGCGCCAGCACGAGCGCCTCGTACGCGTAGTTCGCGGGCATGAGCCCATAGTGGCTCTTCGTGACGGGCAGGTCGTTTTTCGCGCCCTTCCCGCGCGCCCAGTCCGTCGCGCTCTCGTTCACGACATCCCACGAGTCGACGCGTGTGCCGTAGCGCGCGCCGATCTCGCGGATGCGCTTCTCGTAGAAGTCGTGCTGGGCCTTGACGAACGTCGGGACGAGCGCGGCGATCTCCTCCTCGGAGAGCTTCGCGTAGATCTCGGCCCATGCCCTCTGCCAGCCCCTCCAGGCCGAATTCGGCCCCATGTTCTTGGTGCAGATCGGACGCGTCACGTCGCGCACGGGGATCTTCACGCCTGTCACGCGCTCGAGCGCTGCTTTCTCGCCTTCGGGGCAGAAGTCGTCCCATAGCCAAGTGGGCGTATGCCATTCGTTGTTGCCCCACACGAGGGGATGTCCGTGGATGCGCACGCGGCGCGTCTTGAGGAACGAGATCACGGGGTCGACCGCGGGACGCCGCCAGTGGGGCTTCGCCTTGCACCCCTCGGGGTCGATCGCGTACTCGCGGCACCAGTACTCCTCGGAGTCTTCGTAGCCTGCGGCGAAGCGCGGGGCGTTTGGATACTGTTCGAGCGTACGCCAGTAGAACGCGACGGTCGCGGAGTTGAAGAGTCCGTTCTCCTGGTCGTAGAGCGCCTTGTAGCGGTCGTTCCACTCCTTCTTCCCTAGCTGGTCGAAGTTGAAGATGTGTGCCCCGAAGAAGAACGCGTGCGTTATCTGCGCGGCCTTCACCTCCGTCCCGTCCGGAGCCTCGACTTCGAACGTCGCGTCCGCCTTGCGGTTCCGCTCGATGTCGGCGTCGATCTTCGCCTGGACCTCGTCGTTCCAGATGCTCCAGTACTTCTCGCTCATCGCCGAGCGGTCGATTTTGAATTCCGCCTGGGCAGTCAGTGCGAGTGCAAGCGCAGCAGTTGTCGCCAATGTCGTCTTCATTTCGTGTCCTTTCGTGTTTTGTCGTTTGCAGATCAGCTCCAGCGGCGGTCGTTGGACCATTCCTTGTCCCATTCCTTCGTGGAATTCCACGGAGGCGGGAAGTCCTTGCAAGCCTGCTTCTTGATGAGCTTTTCGTTCAGCTCATCGATGCCAAGACCCGGCTTCGTCGGAACCTTGATGAATCCGCCCTTGTAGGAAAGCGCGGGCTTCACGAGGTCGCCCCACCACGGAACATCCACGCTGTGCAGCTCCAGCGCCATGAAGTTCCGCGTCGCGGCCGCGGTGTGCACCGCCGCGAGGCAGGCAATCGGAGACTCGGCCATGTGGATGTTCATCTGCACGCCGTAGTCCTCCGCCATGTCGCCGACTTTCTTCGTCTCCATGATGCCGCCGCAGGTGAGGAGGTCGGGATGCACCACCGCGAGCGCATGCGACTCGAGGAGCGGCTTGAAGTCCTCCTTGAGGTAGATGTCCTCGCCAGTTCCAAGCGGAGTCGTTGTTGCCGCATGAAGCTGTTTCCATTGTTCAGTGTTGCGCCACGGGAGCACATCCTCGGCCCACGAGAGATGGTACTTCTCCAAGCGCCGCAGAAGCTGCACGCAGTCCTCGTACGGGATGTGTCCAAGATGGTCAATGGCGATCGGAACCTCCCATCCGATAACGTCGCGAACGTCCGCCATATACTTCTCCAGGTAGTCGAGCCCCGTCTCTGTGATATGGATTCCAGTATGGCCATGCGCCGTAGTGAACAGCTCGAACGCCTCGCCGCGCATCGACCTCGGGTCGATCGAACCATGCGGCGTCTGCACGACGTGCTTCATCTTGCGCATGTAGTCGAGATATCCCAAGGGCGCGATGAGCGCATCCTTGACGTTCGTGAGAAGCTCAATGCCGAGATCCATCTTGAGGAAGGTGAATCCCATCTTCATGCGCTCCTTAAGCGCCGCGCCCATATCGCGCCCTCCGCCCTCCGAGTCGGTGTCGCAATAGCAGCGGATCTCGTCGCGCCACTTGCCGCCGAGGAGCTGCCACACGGGGAGCCCCCACGCCTTGCCGCAGAGGTCCCAGCACGCAAGCTCTACCGCGCACACGCCTCCCGCCTGGCGCGAGTCGCCGCCGAACTGCTTGATGCGGTGGAAGATCTTCTCGACGTTGCAGGGGTTCTCGCCGAGGATGCGCGACTTCAGCATCGCGGCGTACGTGCGCGAACTTGCGTCGCGCACTTCGCCATAGCCGACGAGCCCCTGGTTCGTGTAGAGCTTCATCAGCGTGCAGCGCTTCGGCGCGCCGTCGATGTCGGCAAAGCGCATGTCGGTGATCTTGAGAGTGGACGGATTGATCTTGTTGATGTTCATTTATGTTTCCCGGTCCTTTGTTCTTCCGCTATGTGCCTAGTATTGTACCACAGTCGGCCGCGAAGCTTCATTCCGATTGCGTCATATATTTTCATTCCATTTGCGATTTGGCACCAGTGCGCTTGACCGCATTGGGCGGAGAATGGTAGAATAACGCGAAAACCGTTTGAGGCGGCATCGGCGTAATGCGAATCATAATATACTTCCAGTACCAGTCGAAGACGAATGCATCCGACAAGTATGGCGGCATACAGGAGATCGCGCACAAGCTCAACTGGCACGTGAGGGTCCACGAGGGCCTGCCCGACGCGAAGACGATACGCGAGCTCATCGCATTCTGGAACCCCGACGGCATGATCTTCGCGTGCGGCGGCACGGCGGTGACGGTCGACTCTTCCGTATTCGGCAAGCTGCCCGTCGTCTTCTTCGACCACGACCCCTCGCGGCTGCCGGCCGGGGCGTTTTCGGTATCGCACGATTCCTCCGCCACGGCGCGGATGGCCTTCAAGGAGCTGGCGCTCGCGGGCGCGAATGACTTCGCGTACATCCCCTACCCCGAAAAGCGGTTCTGGAGCGACGAGCGCGGGCGCGCGTTCGCCGACGCCGTCAGGCTCAACGGCGGCAGGATGCGCAAATTCAGCTGGGGCGGGCTCGACGCGGGCGACTCGGCTGCCATACGGCGGCAGCGCGTCCTCAGGAAGTTCCTGCCGACTCTCCCCAGGCCATGCGCGCTCATGGCGGCGAACGACCGCATTGCCGCCGAAGTGCTGGCAGCGGCCGAGTCGCTTCAAATCAGGGTTCCGCACGACCTCGCCGTCGTCGGCGTCGACAACGCAAAGGACATCTGCGAAAGCACCGCCCCCACCCTCAGTTCCGTCAGGCCGGACTTCTACGCCGGCGGACGCATGGCGGCGATCATGCTCGAGGCCATGATCGTCAACGGAAAGTCGTTCAGGGGGGAGCGGCGCATGACCTTCGGCCCCCTTGAGGTAGTGCGCCGGGCGTCGACCCACCTTCTCGGCGGGTTCGCCGACTCGTCCGTCGCAGCGGCTCTCGACATGATCAGGCGAAAGTCGTGCGAGGGGCTCAAGGCCGCGGATGTCCTCAAGGCCTTCCGCTGTCCGAGGCGACAGGCCGAGATACGCTTCAGGAAGGCGACGGACCACAGCATCCTCGAGGAGATCCACGCAGTCAGGCTTGCGCGCGCAAAGGAGCTCCTGGAGAACAGCGACATGCAGCTCGAGGCCATTGCCGGCTTCTGCGGCTTCGAGACCCCGAACGCGCTCAGGAAGTTCTTCAGCGCCCAGACCGGCATGACGATGGGCGCATGGCGCAAAAAGCACGCCACGGCCCTCGCAAAAGCCCGATCCAACGACTCCCCCTATCATCACCGTCCGCATCACTCTGAACCTCTTAGCAATGCTTTCAAATATCCATTGGCGAAGAGGCGGCCAAGGGTGAAGTAGCCGGGTGTGCCCTCGGGCGTAAGAACGCGGTCGTATGCCTCGATGGGGCCGAAGATTCGCGCATAGCCGCCGAGTGAGTCGAGGCACGGGTCGTCTGGATGGAGCGCCATGCGAACACCACACTTTTCCGCAGTCGGCATCACCGCCTTGATGAAGTATTCATAGTTCGCCCAGACCTGATCATGGGATATTTTTAACTCCGATTTATCCGAAGTCTTCGCTAACGCTCCGACATTCTGGATAGGCGAAGCGTTAGCGGAGCCATCGGACTCCTTCGGAGTTAACTCTTTTAATGAAAAGTACGTCGACTTGGCTCCGCCGCGTCCTTCGCGGACGCCTGTGCGCGACCAGCCCTTGCCGACCATGAAGTTGTAGCAGAGGAGCTTTATCCCAAGCTTCCCCATCGACTCCGACAACTCGCGGTAGTGCGACAAAGCTTCCTCTCGGGATGCGTCCTGGTCTTTTTCGTCAGAATTTAGCCGTGTAGAACGTGTAGATCGTGTAGAATTTGCTATTCGTGAACAGTTGTCATTTGTGAAGAATTCATCTTTGCGATCTTTGCGTTCTTTGCGGCTCGAAAAACTCTCCTGTATCTCCTGTTCTTTGTGGCTAAAATCTTCCGTCGCCCCATACTCCTTGATCGGCGTCATGTCGAACGGATCGCCTTCAAGTCCGACGACACTCAATCCTGCATCCTTCAACCGCCCAACAATCCCGGCGAGCGTTTCGTACCGCCACGGATCGGCGAGTCCCGTCAACTCAGGGTTAACTTTCACGACAACGTCCGTTATCCCCATCTGCGGACAGAGCTCCCACAACGGGTGCGGAGTCGGCGGAACAAATTCTACGAGCGTCATGGCATAATCCTTTTGAGAAGCGATACCGGACGGAACAAACCTCCCAACGTCGCAACTGTATTAAACAAACCGGATCTCGCCGGCCACACCTGGAGCCGATTGAGAGGAGAGGCGTTCATCGCCGAAATGGCGCACAACGGATTCAAGACCGCCGTGTACAGGACGCGCGGCAAGGGATACGATCTTCCCAAGCTGCGTGCATGGATCAACAAGCTACCACGTCCCGTCGGGATATTCGCCGCATTCGACGATCGCGCGACACAAGTCCTCGAGGCCTGCCGCGACGCAGGACTCGACGTGCCGCATCAAATCGCCGTCATAGGCGTGGACAACGACGAGATGATCTGCCCGCATACGACACCGCCTTTGACGTCGGTACAGCCCGACCATACACGCATCGGCGAACTTGCGGCGGAGAAACTGATGGAGATGATGGACGGTCGGCGCTCCACGCGCCCGGAGCGCATTTTGGTCGGCGTCAAGCGCATAGAAGTCCGCGGCGGCAAAAGGTGATGCACGAGGAGTATCTTGTCGACGTTGCACGTCTCGCCGATTCAGCAAGACCGCCTGGCGTATTTTTGGTATAATACGGCCAATGAAGAAGATTGCAGTTTTGATGGGCGGGACTTCGAGCGAGCGGGAGGTTTCGCTGCAAAGCGGGCGCAACGTCGCCGAAGCGCTCGCGAGCCTCGGGAAATACGACGTCGTGCCAGTGGTGCTCGACGCGGACAGCCTCGACGCGATGCCGAAGGACGTCGACGCGGCGTACATCACGCTGCACGGCGGCTGGGGCGAGAACGGCGGCGTGCAGCTCGCGCTTGACAGGCTCGGCATTCCGTACACCGGTCCCGGGGCCGCGGCCTCGCAGATAGCGATGGACAAGGTGAAGACCAAGATGGTGCTCGAGATGAACGGCGTGCCAACCGCCGCGTGGGGGCTTGCGAACCCCGACACCGAAAAATCCCCGCTCCCCCTTCCCGTAGTCGTGAAGCCGCCGTGCGACGGCTCCTCGGTCGGCATCTCAAAGGTCTCGCGCCCCGAGGAGTGGAAGCAGGCCCTCGCGAACGCGTTCAAGGCGATCGGCGCGGAAGGAGGAAACGCCTCTTCGCAGACCGTTCTCGTCGAGGAGTACATCCCGGGCCGCGAATTCACCGTCGGCGTGATCGACGGAGAGGCGCTGCCTGTCCTTGAGATCGTCGCGCCCAACGGCTGGTACGGATACAACGAGAAATACAACTCAGACGAGACGCGCTACCCCTTCCTCGAAGACGAAGCGCTCGCGAAGAAGATGCAGGACATCGCCCTCTCCGCCTACAGGGCCGTCGGCTGCCGCGGCGTGACGCGCGTCGACTTCCGTGCGTCGCCGCTCGGCCGCTGCTACGTGCTCGAGCTGAACACCTCTCCCGGATTCACCTCCCACTCCCTCGTCCCGAAGGCCGGGATGAAGACGGGGCTCTCCTTCGCCGGCGTCTGCGACCGCATCCTCGCAGGCGCGAAGCACGACTGACAGAAAGAAATGAAAGAGAACAGGATAAAGGACTCGAACGGCGCTCGCCGCGCCCTCATCGCCGTCGGAGTGGTCGTGTGCATCGCCGCCGCCATAGGCCTCGCGTTCGCGTACAACTACCTGCACGGCCTCTGGCTCGAGCAGTGCGTGATAACCGACGTCGCGTCGCAGGTGTCCATCACCGACGGCAAGATGGTGCGCGCCGACGTGATCGCCTACGAATTCGGCCTCAAGAACGGCGCGAACCTCGCGCTTATCGACTTCAAGGCGAAGCGCAGGGACACGCTGAAGAAGATCCCCAACATCAGGGAGATATCAATAGCGCGTCACCTTCCCGACAAGGTTGCGATAACGGTCGAGGAGCGCGTTCCCGTCGTACGCCTCGGCATCAAGGGCAGGAAAGGCGACACAGGCCGCGTCGCAGACACAGACGGAGTCGTCTTCATATCTTCGAGCGGCACGCAGATGCTGCCGGTGATACGCGAGGCGGCCGCGCCAGGAACGCCCAAGGGCAGCACGCTCTCCGGCCGGGCGCTCGCGGCGCTGCGGCTCCTCGAGACGTGCCGCGACCAGTTCAGGGCGCTCGCAGCGATCGAGGCCGACATCTCGAAACCCGACTTCATAACAATCGTTCTCGGCAACGACTACAGCGTCGCCAACATCGCGTGGGACGGCATGGACGAGCCTTCCGAAGCGACGATGCCGAAGCTCAGGAAGCAGCTCGAGGATCTGACGAAGGCCTACACGGCGCGCGTCGACGACAGCATACGCGTCTGGGACGCGACCATACCGGGCAAGATATTCGGCAACACACAGAAGAGTTTTCTATGAGCAACTTCTACGCAGCGATAGAGATCGGCACGACGCGGACCGTCCTCGCCATCGGCGAAGACGAGCCGGGCGGCCGCATCAAAATAACATGCCATGCCGAGATTCCCTCCACCGGCGTGCGCAAAAGCCAGATACTCGACATCAACCAGGCGACCACGTCGATAAGGAGCGTTCTCCGCGCCATCGAGAAGAAGCAGTCGGAGGCCGGGAGCACGATAACGCTCGGCAACGCCTACCTCGTCGTGTCGGGCCAGCACATCAAGGCCGACCCCTTCCAGGGCATGATACCGATCGAAGGCGCGAAAGTCGGCTCCGACGAGCTCGACGCCGTCTTCAGGAGCTCGCGCACGATGCAGCTGCCGAAAGACCGGGAGCTTCTCGACATAGTCGACCAGGACTACGAGGTCGACGGACTGCGCGGCATAACGGCGCCGCGCGGCATGTCAGGCAGGATGCTCAGGCTCAACACGCTCCAGATACACGCCGACAAGAGCAGGATAGACAACGCGCGCACAGCCGCGGACGACGCCAAGCTCGAAATACGCGAACCGCTGTTTGCGGCGACGTGCGCCGCCGATGCGGTCCTCGAGGAGCACGAGAAGCGCAACGGCGTCCTTGTGCTCGACATAGGCGGCGGCTCGACGGGCTATGCCGTGTACTTTGACGGCCACCTCGCCTCCACGGGCGTGGTCGGGGTAGGCGGCGACCACGTGACGAACGACATCGCGCACGCCTTCCAGACGACAAACGCGCAGGCCGAGCAGCTCAAGATCGAATCGGCCTCGGCGATCATCGGGACTCCCGGCGAGGCACGCGTCAAGGTGCCGGGCTCTTCGCCGCTGATGGAGACCCGCACGATCTCGCGCCGCGCGCTCGACACCGTCGTCAATGCGCGTCTGAGGGAGCTCTTCACCGTCATACGCGACACACTCGAGGAGCAGGACCTGCTGAACCGCCTGCACGCCGGGGCGGTTCTCACCGGCGGAGGCGCGGCGATGCGCGACATCGACGCGCTCGTCCAGCGCGAGCTCGGCATGCCGACGCGCACCGGCAAGCCGGTCAACGTCGACGGTCTCGACGACGAAAAGTTCCCGGCGGCGTTCGCGGCTGTCGCGGGAGCGGTAATGTACGCCGGTCGCGCAGACGAGGGCAGGTCGATCCTCGACGGGATTCTCGGGAGGTTCTTCAAATGAGCGACTCATCTTCCATGATGCTCATTGGCATCGGCGGCGGCGGCTCGGCGATCGCGCGCGGCATCCGCCGCGCCTTCGGTGAGGGGCTGAGGTCCCTGACGATCGACACCGACGCCTCGTCCGCAACGGACGACGACAGGTTTCTGCTTATAGGCGGCGACAGGCTCTCCGGCCGCGGTTCCGGCGGCGATTTCGTCGCGGCTCGGCTCGCCGCGGAAGACTCCATAGGGCTCCTCGACTCCGAGGTCGAGGGCGTAAGGCTCGCCGTGATAGTGACGTCGCTCGGCGGCGGCACAGGCGGGGGCGTGACGCTCGAGGCCGTCAAGCGGCTCGACTCTCTCGGCATTCCGTCGATAGTGTTCGCGACGACGCCGTTCACGTTCGAGGGAGAGGACCGCCAGCGTTCGTCGCGCGGCGTCATGACGATGATCGAGGAAGCCGCCGGCGCGACGTTCTTCATGCCCTTAGACAAGCTTGTAGCCAACGCGGAGCGCCTTGACGACGCGATGCGCCGGGCCGTCGACACGATGGCGTCGGCCGTTACGCTGTTCTGGAGGCTCGTCGAGAAGCCCGGCTACATAAGGCTCGACGCCGAACGCATACGGCACCTCGTCTCGAAGGCCGGGCGCGGCAGATTCGCCGCGATCTCGTCGCAGAGCCCCGAACGCGCGCGCGACATAAGCGACATGCTCGCGCGCTCGCCGCTCCTCGCCACGGGATCGGGTCCGGTGAGGGCGATACTCTGCGGCGTGCTTGCAGGCGACGACCTGAGGCTGGCCGAAATCAGCACGATATCCGAAGGCGTGCGCTCCGCGTTCTGCGGCCAGACGACGTCGTTCGAACTCGCGACGGTGAACGACGAAGACACCTTCTCGGGACGCATCTCCGTCGTCCTGATGCTTTTCGAGGCCGGCGCAAAGGACGACAGCGGCGATGCCGACGACGGGGTCGTCGGCAAGAAGCGCAGGAAGCGCACCGCAAGGACGCTCGGCGTCGGCCCGCAGGGGAGAGGCCGGTTCAACAACGCCGAGCCGACGATCTGGAACGGCGAAGACCTCGACATCCCGACGTTCCTCAGGCGGAACATCAGCCTGGACGTTTGACGATGGCGGCGCGAGACGGACACGTACACGTTCTTCCTCTCCACGTCGCGAACAAAATCGCGGCGGGCGAGGTCGTGGAGCGCCCTGCTTCCGTCGTGAAGGAGCTCGTCGAAAACTCGGTGGACGCCGGCGCAGCAAACATAAAGGTCTCCATCGCGCAAGGCGGGCGCAAACTCGTCTCGGTACGCGACGACGGCTGCGGGATGACGAAGGACGATGCCCTTCTCTCGCTTGAGAGGCAGGCGACGTCGAAAATCCTCGATGTAGACGACATAGAAAACATTGACACTCTCGGCTTCAGGGGAGAGGCGATTCCGTCGATCGCGTCGGTGTCGCGCTTTACCCTCGTGACGCGGCGCCACGACGCCGACGAGGGGACTCAGATCGTCGTCAACGCGGGAGAGCTCGTGGAGACGAGCGCGGCAGGCTGCCCGCCGGGAACGCTCGTGGAGGTGCGCGACCTCTTCTGCAATGTTCCCGCGCGGCGCAAGTTCCTGCGCTCGTCCGCAACGGAGGAAGGCCGCGTAAAGGGGATATTCACAGTCCACGCGCTCGCGCATCCCGGTATCGGATTCTCGCTCGTCGTGGACGGACGCGAGCTCTACCGTCTCGCGCCCGCGACTTCGCTAGCAGACCGTCTGCTCGACATCTACGGGGCCGACTTCGTCGAGAGCTTGACCCCCCTTCCGCCGCCGTCCGACCCGCAGAAAAATGTCGTGCGTGTCTCTGGCTACATAGAAAAACCGAACCTCTCGATGCCGACCCGGCACGAGCAGTACGTGTTCGTGAACGGACGGCCCGCGACCGCGCCGTCGATTGCCTACGCCGTGCGCGAGGCGTATCCACACAGGCAGGGCGACGTAAAGCCGGCGCTTTTCCTCTTCATTGAGCTGCCGCCTAACCAAGTCGACGTCAACGTCCATCCGACGAAGAGAGAGGTCCGCTTCCGCGACAACAACGCGGTAAAGCGCGCTATTACCGAAGCGATTGAAGGGGCGCTCGGGCTTAGGGCAACAGAGAGAGATGAGGCGACAAGCGGCGAGACGACGAGTGAAGCGACGACTATAGAGACCAACGGGGCAAAAACTCCACTTCCTCCACTCCCTCACTCCCCCACTCCTCCACTCCCCCACTCCTCCACTCCCACTCCGACTCCAACTCCAACCGAGCTTCCCCTCGCAGCCGACGGCACGACGGCGAGACCGTGGAAGTGGTTCAAGTTCCTCGCCGCGACCGCGAGCGGCTATCTTCTCGTGGAGACGGATGCGGGACTCGTCACCATAAACCCGCACGCAGCCCGCGAGCGCATCGCCTTCGAGCAGCTCCTCTCGCGCTCCGGCCAAGGCGAAGCCCTTTCTCAGCAGCTTCTCATTCCCGAGACGATTCACCTCTCGCCCGTCGATGCCGCGCGGATAACGGCCGCGCTCGGCGACATCGAGCCGATGGGATTCAGGATCGAGCCCTTCGGCCGCGACACATTCAAGATCGACGCCGTTCCGCAGATAATCGGCTCCCTCTCCCCTGCGGCAGTGGTCTCGACGATTGCGCGCGACCTCTCCGAAGGCGGCGCGAGGCGCGGCGAACGCTGGCGCGAGGATCTTGTCGCGAAGTCGGTGGCGAGATCGTTCGCCGGGATGTCGCTTGCGCTCGACGAGACGGGGGCGACAAGGCTTGTCGAAGAGCTCGCATCGTGCAGGATGCCGTATGTAAGCCCCGGCGGGAAGCCGACGATGATATTCACGTCGACGAACGAGCTCGACAGAAAGTTCGCGAAGAACTAAATGTCCCGCCCTTCGCCGCTGTGACGGGAGGCGAGGAGATATAGTATGAACGGGCCGCCGAATATGGCGCATATCACCCCGACGCCCACGTTCGGAAGAAGCGTCGCGGCAACGGCCTGGGCAATCACGAGGAAGACGCCGCCGAACAACGCCGAGAACGGCAGGAGCCGCTCCATCCTTGGCCCGAACACGCGCCGCACGAAATGCGGCACGACCAGCCCCACGAAACCGACCGCTCCGGCGAGCGACACGGAGACAGCCGTCGCGAGCGACACCGCTCCGATCGCG
>CACYNF010000068.1 GCA_902775595.1 uncultured bacterium
CCACTTGCCGCTTCTTCAAGGCGGCGATGGAAATGTGAGGTAACCACGAAATACACGAAGCACACGAAAAGCTAAAATAACAAGTTGGACGGTTGCACGGGATGGCTGTGCAACCGTCCAAATCGTATACCCTCCAGTTGGAGGGGTTTTCAGTGGTGGGGGTGTGGATGTATAATCTAAGCGAACAAACAACACGAACTCTACACTGTCATGCCTAGATAAAGGAGTGATAAAAATGAGCAAGACGATTGTGACTTCCCTGCTGCCCGCCCTCGCGGTCGCCTTTACTCTGAACCTCCATGCCGCACCGGCGTGGACAAAGGAAGATGTTGCGCCCGACGACTGGACGGCGATTGCGGGCAATCTGCTTGACGGACTCACCGGCACGAAAACAGGAACTATCTCAACTGGATACGGGACGACTGACATGGGGGTCCTGACGGACGGCGTGGTCCCGACGGAGAACGGCAACGAAACCAGGGTTGCCTTCCAAAACACCGGCGCGGTCGAGTGGTCGTTCACGACGCCGAAGACGCTGGAGCAGGTTCGCGTGTCGGGTTGCTACCTGGGCGGTTCGACATACACACGCATTTCGATCAGTGCCGTCTACGTGAAACTCTTCGGCTCGGACACTTGGACGGCTCTTGAAGGCTCCAGCTTCCTGGACAACAGCGGCAGAAGCCAGGATGTCGTGATTTGCGCGTCTCTTGCCGATCCTGCCACCGGGTGTCTCGCTCAGGGCGTCGCCGGTCTGAAGGTCGCCTTCGGGGCTAACGTCCCGCTCGCCAGTTACATCGTCGAAATCGAAGCCGTCGGTTCCACGGAGGCGACGGGTCCAGTCATCGGATTGTTCGACATCGCTCCGGCGAAGACTAAGGCGACATTGTCGGGTACGATTGCCGACGTCGGCACGGACGCGACCGCATGCGACGTCTACCTTTCACTCGGCGGCGGCGAGGCGACGAAAATAGCCGAAGACGTGACGGGTGCGTTCGAGTACTTGGTCCAGGGCCTGACTGCGGGAACGACTTATGCCTACGAACTCTCGGTCTCCAACAATGCCCCGACATCCAGGGGAACGGTGCAAAGCGGCGACTTCACGACGCTGGCCTCTGATGCGTCGACCGCGTTCTGGACGACGAGCGAGGGTGTTCCGGGCGACTTTTCGCCGCTTGCGGACAATCTGATTGCGAACAAGACAGGCACTGTGTCAGGGGGGAGCGTCTCGGGATACGGCGGCGGCGTAGAACTGCTGACGAACGGCGAGGTTTCGGGCGTGACGAAACAGACATGTGGATTAGGTGAAAATCGGGCGGTGGAATGGTCTTTTGACGGGCCGAAGACGCTGGAGAGAATCAGATTTACGACGTGTGACATTCCCGATGGTCGCCAGTACGACGACATCAAAATCTCCAAGGTCGAGGTGAAGACAGCTGGATCCGACTCCTGGGCGGACCTTGGTGTCGTGCCGCTGGACTATGCCGGGGGCAATGCGCAGGGTGGCGCACTCTTCGCGACGCTTGCGGACGCGGAAACCGGATTCCTTGGTCAAAACGTGACGGCTATCCGCATCACATTCGGCAAACCCAATAATGTTGCGCAGTACTATGCAGAGATCGAAGCCGTTGGGCACGCGGCAGATAAGAAAAATGGCGTGATAATTTATGTCTTATAAGGACTCCGCCTGCATTCGCAATAATATTATAAAGCAGGAAATGACTATGAAAAACCTGAATCAATCAATCGTGTGTTCATTGGTCGTCGTGGCTGCTTTCGTCGCGAATGGTGATGTTGTCATGCCGAACACCTCGACAATTGCCGACATCCAGTCCGCAATCGACAATGCGCAGCCAGGCGAGGTCATTGCGCTCGCGGACGGCACGTATACGCTCAACCAGACGCTTTACGTGACGAACGGAGTCACGCTCACCGGCTCCGGCCGCGACGCGTGCATACTTGCGGGTGATGGCGCGACAAAGCTCGATGCGGCTCTTGTCGTCGACCATGCAGATGCATGCGTCAAGAATTTGACAATTTCGGGGATTACAACGGGGACTGCCTACAACTTTACGGGCGTCGGCGCGCAGATCAAGGCGGGACTCTTCACGCAGGCGCGCGTAACGGGCTGCAAGTCGCTGGCAGCAAACTATACCGTCAATCGAACGGCGGGCGTGTCGCTTAACGGAACGAAGGCCGTCATGACACATTGCATGATCGACCACAACGAAGGGACGGCAGGATCAAATCTTGGAGGCGTCCGCATTCATAAGAGTGGCGGCACGATGGTGAACTGCATTGTCTGGGCCAACCATGGCGTCAACGCGGGCGGTGTCAGCATCGTGCCTGACGCCTGGCAGCATGTGAAAATTGTCAACTGCACGATTGTCGGCAATTCGGCTGCTGCGAGGAGCGGCGGAGTCGCGATCGAAGCCAATGTCAGTTATTTCTGGTACAACAACGTTTTTTACGGGCCGGAGCTTGTCAATACGATTATTTCGGGCAACACTTCGCCCGACAGCGAGGATCTCTATTTCAGCTTTGACGAAGAAACACGTCAAAGCGAGACTGGATTCAACTGCCTTTGCCCAACGGCGACATATGGCACGAATCCGCAGACGGGAAGTCCGCTCTTTAAGTCGCCGGATGCGGGCGATTTCCGCCTTAAGTCCAGATCTCCGGGCAGCAGTGTCGGCGATGCAGACAAGGCCGCGTCCGTCCTTGGATACAGCCTCGTGGGGACGCTTGACTTCTATGGGCAGCCTCGTGTAAAGTTCGTCTCGCGCAAGGGCGTCGCTGATATTGACATTGGTGCGACAGAATCAAAGTATTCACCGAGTGGATTTCGCATTTCTTTCCGATGAAATCACTTGAAGGGCAAAGGATGAAAGCGACATTGCTCATATGTGCCGTAGTTGCATGTCAATTCGCAGGCGCCGCTAGTTCCTGCGTAAAACCCGAGACGGTGGCGCTTTGGTTTGAAAAACAGACTCCGGAGTGCGTCAGCGAGGACTATTCGTTCGGGGCGAGAGTTTCGAAAGACAGGCAGATGATGTCGCACGGCGGTGCGTGGTCCACCTGGGGCTGCGCCTATCGCGAGAGTGGCGTTGCGCGCGTGTTCTTCGTACAACACGCAGGCGGCGAGTCGAAGGGATACGAAAAATTCAGATTCCTGGTTGACAAGGATGCGGAAACAAGCTATTCTCCTCTCAAACAGTGAATCAGCATTCAAAAATCCAAACAAGGAAGGACAAAATGAATTCAAATCTGAATCGTCGTGATTTTCTGAAGGGCACTGCATGGATGGGCGCCGCGGCCATGGTCGCCGGATGCCAGATGAACCGCTTTGGTTTCGGCCAGGGCGGTCAGATGCAGGACTATGCGTTTCAGGGTCTGAAGGGCAGGACAGTGCGTGTCGGATTCGTCGGCGTCGGGCAGCGCGGCACCGCGGCGGTCCATCGCGTCTCGATGATACCAGGTGTCGAGATCGTCGCGCTCTGCGACAGGAATCCGGCAGCGGTCGAGCGCAACCTCAAGTGGCTTGCCGACCACAAGTACCGTTCCGTGCCGAAGAAGTACGTCGGAGACGAGGCGTACAAGGAGCTGTGCGACTTCGGCGAATGCGACGTCGTGTACTGCGCGACGCCCTGGGCGCTCCATCAGCCGGTGGCGCTCCGCGCGCTCAACGGAGGGAAGATTCCGCTTGTCGAGGTCACGAGCGCGCTCACCGTCGACGAGTGCTGGGAGCTCGTCGAGGCGAGCGAGAAGTGGCGCATTCCGTGCATGCAGCTCGAGAACTGCGTATACGGCGAGATTGAGCTTCTCGAGCTCCACCTCGCGCGGCTCGGCATGTTCGGCGAGATAAACCACGCCGAAGGCGCGTATATCCACGACCTAAGGGAGATGATTCCGTCCGTCAACAACAGCATGAACCTCGAGCACGAGTGGCGCTACGGCGAGAACATGGTCCACAAGGGGAACCGCTACCCGACGCACGGACTCGTCCCGATCTGCCAGACGATGGGCATCAACCGCGGCGACAGGTTCGACTTCCTCGTGTCGCTCGAAAACGGGCCGCACAATGTCAACTTCGAGGTGTTCAAGCGCGAGGTGCTGGGTGATGACGATCCACGGAAGAAGGATCCGCCGGCCGAAATGGGCGACATGAACACGACGCTAATCAAGACTGTAAACGGCAAGTCGATCATGGTGCAGCACGACGTGAGCTCTCCGCGTCCCTACAGCCGCGTCAACCTCATCAGCGGCACGCGGGGCATTGTCCGCGACTATCCTTTCCAGTGCGCGTTCGAGGAGAAGTGCTTTGACCGCAAGGCGCACAACTGGTTCTCCGACGCCGATGCCGCGAAGGTTCGCGAGAAGTACATGCATCCGATGTGGCGCGACGTCTCGGAGATGGCGAAGAAGGTCGGCGGACATGGCGGAATGGACTTCATCATGGATCTCAGGTGGGCGTGGTGTCTGCAGAACGGCGAGCCGCTCGACATGGACGTCTACGATCTCGCAGCGACGAGCTGCCTCTGCGAGCTGACAGAGACTTCCGTCCGCAAGGGCTCGAAACCTGTGTCGATCCCCGACTTCACGCGCGGGAACTGGCGCAACGTCAAGCCCTGGGGCGTAGTCAACGTCGACCTCAGGAAGATGGGGCTTGACTCTAGCGAAGTTAAGAAGGACGAAGCGGCGCTGAGCGTATGAAAACAGCATCTCCGGCATTCGCGTTGGCCAGACGGCGGCAGGTTCGCGGCAGAATCCGCATCCTGCACGCCGACGACCAGATGCTCTCCCGCATGGGGGTTGCGGCGCTCGTGGCGACTGCCGGAGACATGGAGATCGTAGGCCAGGCGAGGGACGGAAGACAGGCCGTAGAGCTCGCCGATGCGCTGAAGCCAGACGTCGTCATCATGGACCTGATGATGCCCGAGATGCTCGGCAGCGAGGCGACCAGGATCATCCACGAGTCGCATCCGGACATCAAGGTCCTGATACTCACCGCATACGGCACCTCGGTGGAGCTCGCGAAGGCGGTGTCGGACGGCGCGTCCTCCGTCGTGTTCAAGGAAAAGGCGGACATGAACCTCCTCGGCACCATCCGCGACGTAGCGGCTGGGCGGAAGGCGATTCCGCAGAGGCTGCTTTCGCAGATCGAGGAGGACAACGCGCTGTTCAGACTGACGGACCGGCAGATAGGGATCCTTGCCTCTGTCGCGGAAGGCCAGTCTAATTCTGACATCGCCAAGCAGTTCGGTCTTTCCGAAATCACGATCAAGAAGCACCTTTCGGCGGTCTTCAGGAGCCTTGGAGTCGCAAACCGTTCCGAGGCCGTTGCCCTGGCGCTGCAGAAGCGAATACTCGGCAGCTGGCGCGCCTGCGGCTGAGCCGAGCCCCGGCTTCCCCTCGTGCGTCATGGGCGCGGCGCATTCGCCGCGCGCGGGAAGTCCGACGCGGATGCACCACTTGATTCCCGATTCCGCGGCAAATCAAGGCGAGGGCATGCGCCGCAGTTTGGACGGCGTGACGCCGCGGGCGGCCTTCAGCCGAAGGGCGAGGTGGGAGGCTCCGCAGAAGCCGCATTCGCGCGCGATGTCGTCGACAGGGAGACTTGTGCTTGCGAGTTGCTCCATTGCGGCGTCGAGCCGGATGCGCGTGATTTCGTCCGAGAGGGTATGCCCGAACGCACGCCTGGCGCGGAGGTTGAGCGTCGTCTTCGAGCAGCCTGCTATCGCCGCCAGGTCGGGAAGGGCGTTCCGCTCGCGGAGACGGGACCGCGCGTAGGCAATGGCCCGCGCCACGAAAGGGTCGTCTATCGCCTGCGCGTCTGTCGACGCTCGGGTGATGACGGTCTCGTGCCGCGTGATGCGCGTATGTTCCGTCCTGCGCCCCTCGAGAAGGTCTTCCATTGCACGGCCGACATCCATCCCGCATGTGTGATAGTCTACAGGAATCGACGAGATGGACGGTACGGTCATCCGGCAGAGGAGCTCGTCGTTGTCTACGCCGAGGACGGCGAGATCTTCGGGTACGCGGATTCCCGCAGAAGCGGCCGTCGTGAGTACCTGCTGTGCGCGCCGGTCGTGCACGCAGAAGAGGGCAGTATGCCGAGGAAGACTCTTGAGCCACCGCGCGATGCGGCGCGACTCGAGCGCAAAGTCGTTTTGCTCGCGGGGCGGCGGCGCAGGATAGACGCGGGGCCTGAAGCCGCTTTCCGCGAGCTTGCGCACGAATCCCCTGCGGCGCTCGTCGCTCCAGAACGTCGGCTTGGCCGTGCCTATGTAGGCGAATGCGCGGTAGCGCCGCGCGAGGTAATACCGTGCCGCCGCACGGCCTTCGGCCGCGTGGTCGTTGATGAATGTCACGACGTTTCGCGGCTGCGACGGCAGCGGCTCCGAAAGGAGCGGCTCTATGAAGACGGCCGGAAGGCCCGAGGCGATGAAGTCGCGACGCTCGCGAGGGCTGAGGATGTAGGCGATGATTCCGTTGCAGCCCCATGACCTGAGGCTTTTGACATGCTGGCGGTTCAAGTCGTGCAGGTCGAGGTGGAACTGCCACTCGCCTGGAGACGACCTGTGGGCGTACTCGAGAAGCCCCTCCAGCAGCTGCCGCTGCGTAAGGGTCGAAGTTGGTATCACGACGAGTATGCGTCTTTCGTTGGCGGGCCTGTCCATGGCGCGGGTTAGTATAGCATGTCCGTCTGATTTTTACAATAATGGTTTTCGATTTTTATATTTCAGCCATACGATCCGTTGTATAATGTCCGGCGGAAATCCACACAGGAAAGGACTGAAAAGTGAAAGCCAAGGTAAACGTCGGAATCATCGGTCTCGGATTCATGGGCACTACCCACTGGGGCGTCTACAAGGGCGTGAATGGCGCGAAGGTCGTTGCGCTTGCCGACGTCGATCCGGCAAAGCGCAGGGGCGACATCTCCAAGGTCGTCGGCAACATCGGAGGCGGCGACAACTCGAAGCCGGTCGATCTCTCTGGCGTCAAGGTCTACAAGGACGCGATGGATCTGATTGCAGATCCAGACGTCGATGTCGTCGACATCTGTGTCCCGACGGCGATGCACATGGCGTACGCCCTGGCGGCGCTGAAGGCGGGCAAGCACGTCTTCTGCGAGAAGCCGCTCTGTCGCACCGAAGCGGAACTTCGCGTGTTCGTCGCGCAGGCGAAGCGCGCAAAGGGTTTCTTCAATGTCGGTCTCTGCGTCCGCGCATGGCCGGAATACCGCGCCGCCTGGGAATACTTCAGGAGCGGCAAGGCGGGGAAGATGCTCACCGCGACCTTCAAGCGCATCTCGCCCGGCGTTGACGGCAACTCGTGGAAGAACTGGTACATGGACGACAAGATGTCAGGCGGCGCGCTTCTCGATTTGCATGTGCACGACACCGACGAAGTCAACTACTTCTTCGGCAAGCCCAAGGCCGTCCGCTCGGTCGGTTCGAGCGTAGTCTCGAAGAATGGAGGAATCGACCATGTCGTGACTACCTACGACTTCGGTGATGGACGCCTCGTCATGGCCGAGGGGGGGTGGGAACAGGCGAAGGGCGCGACCTTCGAGATGAGCTTCACGATCGTCTGCGAGAAGGCGACCTTGAAACTCGACTCGACCGGCTTCAATGTCTTCCTCAAGAACGGCAAGAAAGTGACGCCGAAGCTCGACGTCAAGAACGGTCCGACCGGCTGGCACCAGGAGCTTGCGTATTTCGTCGACTGCGTCCGCAAGGGCATCAAGCCGACCAAGTACCAGACAATCGACTCGATTGCCGACACCATGAAGATCATCTTTGCCGAGGAGAAGTCCGCAAAGGAGGGAAAATGTATAAAGCTCTGAACTATTGGGTTTTCGGCGGGTTTGGTCCGAACAGGACGCCGTACGAATTCATCGACTTCGCGAAGGCGCAGGGACTCGACGGCGTCGAGCTTACGGTCGGCGACTGTCTCTCGATCGACATCGACGAGGCAGAGTGCCGCAAAATCGCTGCCTACGCGAAGGAGAAGGGCGTAGGACTAAGGACTCTTGCGAGCGGACACTATGGCGCCGAGTCGCTTGGCGCGGCGGACGAAGGCGAGCGTCTTCGCGCGGTGGACTTCACGAAGAAGTATCTGCAGATTGCCGCGTGGATTGGTGCGGAGACGATTCTCGTCGTCCCTGGATCGACACATGTGACGTGGGATCCCTCGCGTCCTGTCGTTCCCTACAAGACGGCCTGGGAAAATTCCACGAAGTCGCTCAACGAGCTGATACCGCTCGCCGAGAAGCTTTGCGTCAACATCGCGCTTGAAAACGTGTGGATGCGATTCCTTCTCTCGCCGATGGAATGGAAGCTCTTCCTCGACCAGTTCAAGAGCGATCGCATCGGCATGTATCTTGATATCGGCAACTGTCTCATCTACGCTCCGGCGCAGGACTATATTGAGCTCCTCGGCTCGAAACGCATCAAGGCCGTTCACGTCAAGAACTGGAAAGGCGACGACTGCGGCGGCACGCTTCACGGCTTCGGCGATTCGCTGCTGTCCGGCGATGTCGACTACAAAGCCGTATTCGCAGCGCTTAAGAAGGTCGGCTTCGATGCTACGCTTACCGTGGAGATGATTCCGTTTTCGCGGCTCCCCGATCTTGTCCTTCCAGACCAGGCGCTGGCCGAGAAGGTCGTGTCCGAGTTGAGCCAGATCTGCATCTGAAGCATGTTCGCGGTATCAGTTAGTATCATTGCGGATTGAAGTTCGTTTTGCTATACTGACCTCAAACTTGAATGAGGTGCGAACGAAAATACGCATGAATACACTTATTCGATTGAAACTGACGGCAGCGCTGATGGGCGCGCTATTCGCATGCTCCGCGTTTGCTGTCCGGTTTGACGTAGCTGAGCCGATCTGGACGCCGGCGGAGAAAGGCGAGATCAACTCGTCCGTCGCCTTCACAACGCATCTCGAGTGGGACGGCAAGGCGCCTCTCAAGCTGCGGCTCGCGGGTTGCTCGATATTCAAGGTCTTCGTAAACGGCGAGTTCGCGGCATACGGCCCGGCGCGCGGCCCGCACGGATGGTTCAGGATGGACGAGTGGGACCTTTCGCGCGTTGCGCGCAAGGGCGACAACCGGCTCAGCATCGTGGGCGCCGCATACAATACGACGACCTATTACATCGTCGAGCACGAGCCGTTCCTGCAGGCCGAAGTGCTGGCGGCCGGCAAGGTCGTGCGGGCGACGGGCGACGGAAAGTGGGATGCCAACTTCACGGATCGCGTTCGCAAGGCCCAGCGCTACAGTCTCCAGCGTGCGCAGAGCGAGGTTTATGTTGTACCTGGACAGCTCCAGTGGGAGTCGTGGAAGCGCGACGGATCAAAGCTCAAGTCGCTCGTCATCACCAATGCGCCGTCCGTGAAGCTGCTGGAGCGCGGGGCACCCTATCCGAAGTTCGAGATCGACGGCACCTATCGCCCGACCGACGTTCTCGCTGTCAGTCTGAGGACTGGCGATCTTGGGCATCCGCCGCATCTCTGGGACGAGAAGTCTAGCTTCCTCGGGCCCACTTATCCGACCGCCGAGTTGAAGTACACTCCCTCGGTCGACTGGTGGAAGCGGGCAATCGAACCGAAGGCGAAGTTCGAGGTCGGAGAAGCGGCGAGGGTCGATGCGTCGCGCGGAGTCCGCTACGAGGGCGCGATAAACGACACTGGTTTTCTTCGCCTCAAGGTGAAGGTAACGAAGCCGGGTCGCTTGCTCGTAGGGTTCGATGAGATTCTCGTCGACGGCAAACTCGATTTTCTAAAACGATTCGGATGCAACAACATTGTTCTATGGGATGTTAAGGAGCCGGGCGAGTACGATTTCGAGTCGTTCGAGCCCTACACCTTCAAGTTCGCCGAGGTGATCATGCTGGAGGGCGAGGCGACTGTCGAGAAGCTGGAGTTGCGGACCTACAAAAACCCGAACGCGACGCGTGGGTGTGCGCTGAAGGATCCGGCGGACCGCAAGATATTCGAGGCGGCCCGCGAGACCTTTGCGCAGAACGCAGTAGACGTGTTCACGGACTGTCCGAGTCGCGAGCGTGCGGGCTGGCTTTGCGACAGTTACTTCACCGGCCCTGCTGAGCATTTCTTTACGGGGAAGAACGAGATCGAGCGCACGTTCCTCCGCAACTTTGCTCTTGCCGAGAAGTTCCCGCATATCCCCGACGGGATGATTCCGATGTGCTATCCGGGCGACCACATAAACAAGAACTACATCCCGAACTGGTCGATGTGGTTCGTCCTCGAGCTTGCGAACTACTTCGACCGGACAGGCGACCGCGAAACCGTCGACATGCTTCGTCCGCGCGTGGAGGGGCTGCTCAAGTTCTACGCGCAGTACTTGAACGCGGATGGAGCGCTTGAGAACCTGCCGGCATGGGTGTTCGTGGAATGGAGCCACGCAAACGACACGAAGCTGGTCAAGGACGGGGTGAACTGGCCGTCGAACATGACGTATTCGGACGTCCTCTCCAAGGCGGCGCGGCTCTACAACAGATCTGAGCTTGCCGAGCAGTCAAAGAAGCTGAAGTCGCTCATCCGCGAACGCGCGTACGACGGCGTATGGTTCCGTGACAACGCGAAGCATCCTGACGTTACGGAGACGTGCCAGTACTATGCGTTCTTCCACGGCATAGCGACACCGAAGACGCATCCCGAGCTGTGGAAGAAGCTTACGGACGAATTCGGACCCGAGCGGCAGACCAAGGGGCTTCACAAGGATGTCTGGCCGTCGAACGCCTTCATAGGAAATCTTCTGCGGCTCATCGTATTGAAGAGCGAAGGCTGCGACGCGCAGATGGTCCGTGAGATCCGCGGATACTATCTCAAGATGGCGGAGACGACGGGCACGCTATGGGAACACGACCGTCCCGAGGCGAGCTGCAACCACGCATTCGCCTCCTGTCTTGCGATTTTGCTCCAGGCCGATTCAGATTTATACGGTGGTATAGAATCTAATTTATACTTTGGTATAAATGACTAAACGATGCGTTTCATGATATAATCATCGCAAACAAATAGTCGTTATACCAAGGAACTGTAAACATGACATCTATGCCGTTGCCGGGAATTGTCCGCTTTGCCATTCTTGCGGTTGCATTCGCCCTTACCGTCCTGCCGACTTTCGCGCAGGCGGTTCTTCCCGGTTACCTCACAGATCCGTCTGTCATGAAAGGGGCTCTTGAGAAGGAGAAGGGCTACCAGCCTCCGGAGCGCTTGAAGTATCCATACATCTCGACATACTATGTGAAGCCGACGGTTGCGGCGGGCAAGAATGTAAGGGTCGGTTTTTTCGTGACAGACTTCGACTCCTCGAAGATCCGATTCCTCGACGATTCGCACAGGTTCACCGCCTTTCTCGAGTACCGGCAGAAGGGCGGAGAGTCCAAGGTTCTTGCGCTCGAGAATCTGAAGAGCGGCGACGCCGAGTTCGATCTCGGCGCTCTTGGCATTGGCGAGTACGAGATGCGCATCTGGGCAAAGGACGCCAAGGGGCGCGAGTCGCACCGAGTCATACACGACTTCCGCGTCGTATCCGCCGCGGATCTTGAGATTCCCGCAGACAAGGTCTACCGGATGACGGAAGCGGACCTCGCGAAGTACGGCATCCGCAACGACGGCGACGTCGAGAAGATCGTCTATCTTGAGACGAACGGCATATCGAAGGTGGTGAAGGAGAAGCGCGGCGGCGTTCCGGGCTATACCGTCACGGTGCCGCTTGATCCGAAGACGGGGAAGCTTCCTTGGCAGGCGTGGAAGCAGGCGAAGGTCGCCTACGACGAGGGCTACGACAAGGCCGCCGCCGAGTCTGCAGCCGTTGCGACTACGGAAGGGCTCCAGAAGCTCCTGGACGAAAAGGCCGCGGCGGGCTTCCGCAGGCTCGAGATGCTGCCGGGCACCTACCGAATCACGTGGACCAATTCCGTGTTTGTCCCGAGCCACATGACGCTTGGCCTCGGCAAGGCGACGTTGAAGCAGAACGGTTTCACGGGAGCGGGGTCTGTGTTGGTGCGCCTCGCGAGCGCGGTCGACGCGCATCTCGTCGGCGGGACGCTCGAGGGCGACTACTGGTCGCACGACTACGCGAAATCGCCGAACAACTCTGAGTGGCCCGCCGGCTTTGAGATCGGTGGCGATTCGTGGTACTGCTCGGTCGAGGGCGTTAAGGTCGTCGACATAACGGGCTACGGCGGGCAGAACGGAATCCGCGCCGACGCGAAGGGCGGGCTGTCGTTTTTCTACGAGACTCTCCCGAAGTTCTCGGCGGGCGGCCTTGACGCCAGTACGGGCACCGTCGACGCGGAGGACAAGTTCCGCTTTACGACCGACTTCAAGTCTCTCGACAAAATCCTCGGGAAGGGCCTGCGCCGGCTCCAGGTCTCGAAGCACCTCGGCTACCAGGGGCGTGTGACGCGATCCTGGCAGATGACCGTTGCATGGTACGACGCGGAGAAAAAGTTCATCTCGGCCGAAACTTCCTGGCAGTACCGCGAGATGTGGATCCCCGACGGGGCGGCGTTCCTCCGGGTTTCGGTAGAGGACGAAAGCGCGGAGTCCGCCGCAAGCTCGTCGCTTTCGCTGACGGCCTTCCGCATCCCCGTCAACTGCATGGTGAAAAACTGTCGGTTCGAACACTGCCGCTGCGTCGGATATGCGGCCTCCGCCATGAAGAACATGCTTTTCGAGGGGAACTTCTTCACGCTGTCGGGCGAGAGCGCGGCGTGCTGCGCCTTCGATGCCGAAGACGGCTGGGACCAGATGCAGGACGTGTACTTCCTGAAGAACGTCTTCCGAGACAATCCGCGCAACAACTCGATTCTGACATGCGCCGGACACAATTTCATAATGGAGGGGAACGACGGCGACATCTATCTCTGGGGCCGCACCCACTCGCCGTGCGTAAGGGGCAACGCCATCGGGCATGCGACGTACTGGTGCGACTCGCGGCTTCGTTCCGGCTACGGGCGCTTCGACGGCAATGTGTATTCGAAGGGCGTAAATCTTGGAAATAACGACGGCAAGGGTCGGGTGGACAGCTGGGATCATGTGCTCTCGGGCCTCGACTGCGACGGAGCGAAGGATTCTTTCTCTCTCAATGTCGGTCGAGCGGGCCGCATCGTGAACTGTACGCTCAGGAACATGTCCGTCGGCATAGCAAACGCATACGCCTGTACTTTCGAGAACTGCTCGAACGAAGGCTTGCGCACGGCCTTCCCGGGCGGGCGCTGGTTCGAGGTGACCGTCAGGGATTCAAACTTCACCAGGATGTACAATACAAACTTCTGGGAGCGATGCCACTTCTCGAACACGAAGCTGGGCCGGTTCTTCGGCGGCCTTTTCGACGCGAAGGGCTGCGATTTCTCGGGCTGCTCGCTTTTTGGATTCGATTCGGCGACTGTAAGGATGTCGGGCTGCCTGTTCGAGAAGACGATCGTGCAGGGAAACTACTGGGAAAAGCCGTCGGAGATCATCTTCAGGGACTGCAGGATCGAGACGCACGGCGATGCGCCGTTCCTTAAGCTTGGTGTATATACAGTCGGGAAGATCGGTTTCGACGGCTGCGCGGTGGCGGGAGCTGGAAGTCTCGTCGACGTTCATGACCTCCGTCCAATTTCCCGTCCAGCAAACGCCGATCCGTCGACGAACCCCGACAATCTCCCGGGGCTTATCGCGCTGCGCAGGACGAAGTGGAACGGGGACGCGCGCACAGTTGTCGCCCACGGGAAGCTGATCGGCTCCGTTTCCGCCAAGAAGGTCACGATTCTCGACAAGGAGAACGCGTGGCCCGAAGGCGTGAGCGTAGCAACCGACCTCCCTGGCTCGTGGGAAATGAAATAAATCTACTTTGGTATAATTGCCTGGCGGCGGCGCATTTGCTACAATGCCCAAAGAACATTGAAACCGTCATTTGAAATGCACAGAACATGAAGAGTCTGATAGTTTTCTGCGTTGTGGTCGCGGTGTATGCAAACTTTGCCGCTGCCGGGGAGTTGTTGACTGGTGACGCCGCCATTGCGAAGTTCCCCGCGAGCCTCCGGGCCATGGGGCTCCATACGGCGAAGTGGATGCAGCTCACAAACGGCGTCGAGTACTACTATGGCCGGTTCTCGAATCTGCTTGGAACTGTCAGTGGATTCAACGGGTCGAAGAACGATCTCCACATGCTCCGCATCGACTACAGACACGCACCCGTGAAGATGAAGTTCGTTGACCACACGCAAGAGTCGACGAAGCGCCGAACAACGTCGTGGACTGCGGCGCAGCACAATGCGCTTTTCGCCATCAACATGACGATGGAGTATCGCGAAGGTGCGCTTGGATATTTCAGCCCCAAGCCCCAAGGTTATGCCAAGGCGAACGGCGCGGTCATTCCGAATGGTGCCGCCACTACTGGCACAAAGGCGGGATTTGCTTTCAACGATGACAAGACGTACAAGTTCGAAAAGGACTGGACGGTCGTCGATCCGGCGACCGGCAATCCGAAGGCCGACGCATGGGACAATGTAATTACGCACGAGGCATATACGATACACGACGGAGTGCCGACATGGGGGGCTTCGGCAACCTATTTCACCAAGGCCAACTACACTTTCTTCGGAACTACTGCAGACGGTGTTTTGTGGTCATGCGCTGTCGACGGGAGGCGCGAGGGCGTTTCAGATGGCCTCGCCTACCACGAGGTTGCCGCGTTTCAGCTCGAGCTCGGCTGCACGTACGGCGTATGCTGCGATGGCGGCGGCT
>CACYNF010000069.1 GCA_902775595.1 uncultured bacterium
CACAGGAACGCCGGAAATCACACATTCCACAATGCCGCCGACAGAATCGTTGCCGCTGACGCTGCCGTCGAAGGCGCAGTTTTCTATCGTACCACTATAAGAGCCTGCGATGCCGCCGGCATTGTTCCGGCCGGTAATGCTGCCCCCCGTCAGGGTCACGTTCTTCACCGTGCCGCCATCGATGGTGTTGAAGATGGCGTGGCTGAGACCGCTGATGGTGTGGTAGCCACCATCGAAGGTACCGGTGAAAGGCTTGGTGATTTCTGCTGCGCCGGACGCGCTGAAGTCACCCACGACGCAGTAGTAAGCCCCGGCCTCGTCAGCGTTCACTTTGGTGATGAACTTGTCGTAGTCGGAAGCCACCTCTATCAGGTAGGGGTCATCTGCCGTGCCGGTGCCCGGCAGGCCCTCGGTGAAGGTACGCTCGGCCAGTTGCTGCGAGTTGTTGTAGTCCTTGGCGGTGGCAATGGCGCGGATGGTGGCGGGAACGCAGTACCGCGGCCAGTTCGAGGAGCGCCTCAAGAAGCTCATCGACGAGACGAAACGCGCCGGCAACGTGATCCTCTTCCTCGACGAGATCCACACGATGGTGGGCGCAGGCGGCGCGGAGGGCGCGATGGACGCGGCGAACATCCTCAAGCCGGCGCTTGCGCGAGGCGAGCTTCAGTGCGTTGGCGCGACTACGCTGAAGGAATACCACAAGTCGATAGAGAAGGACGCCGCGCTTGAGCGCCGCTTCCAGTCGGTGCAGGTCGACGAGCCGACAGTCGCCGACACGATACAGATTTTGAAGGGCATCGCCCCGAAATACGAAGAGCACCACTCCGTCAAGTTCGGCGACGCCGCGCTCCGCGCCGCAGTCGAGCTGACGGCACGCTACCTGCCCGCGCGTCAGCTTCCCGACAAGGCGATAGACGCGATGGACGAGACGGGGGCGCGCCTCAGGATGGGTGCGTCCGCGAGACCCAAGTCCCTCACGTCGCGCCAGGAGGCGATCGATGCGCTGAAGGGCAAGAAGGACGCGGCGGTGAAGGCGGGCGACTTCGATTCGGCGGCGCGGTACCGCGAGGCGATAAAGATTGCATCCGCGGAGTTCCAGGAAGCCCTCAAGAAGTGGAAGGAGACCCACGCCGAGGAGACGATCGAGGCGACGGAGGAGAACGTCGCCGAAACCGTTTCCTCCATGAGCGGCGTGCCCGTCGAGAAGATGAACGCGACGACGGCGGAGAAGCTTCTCGGCATGGAGAAGTCGCTTGGCGAAGTCGTCGTCGGGCAGGCGCCGGCAATCAAGGCGATCGCACGTGCGCTTCGCCGCAGCCGGGCGCTGATGGCCGACCCCAAGCGTCCGATCGGCTCGTTCCTCTTCCTCGGGCCCACGGGCGTCGGCAAGACGCATCTCGCGAAGATGCTCGCCGAGAAGGTCTACGGCGACGAGAAGTCCCTCGTCACGCTCGACATGTCCGAGTACCAGGAGAAGTATTCGTCCTCGCGTCTCGTAGGCGCGCCTCCCGGGTACGTCGGCTACGACGAGGGCGGGCAGCTTACCGAGAAGGTGCGCCGCAGGCCTTATTCCGTCGTCCTCTTCGACGAATTCGAGAAGGCGAATTCCGACGTGATGAACATGCTCCTGCAGATTCTCGACGACGGGCGGCTCACCGACGGCCAGGGGCGCGTAATCGACTTCCGCAACACTATTATCATCTGCACCGCGAACCTCGGCTTCGACTTCGCGCGCGAAGGCCATACGCTTGGCTTCGCTACCGAGACAGCCGAGACGAGCTACGACGTCCTCAGGGAGAAGCTTCTTTCCGAGGCGAAGCGCACGTTCCGCCCAGAGCTCCTGAACCGCTTTGACGAGACTGTGGTGTTCCGCAAGCTGGAGAAGGGCGACATGGAGTCTATCCTGAAGCTCGAGCTCGCGAAGCTCCAGTCGCGCCTCAGGGATTCGCACATCGCGCTCTCGCTCGACAAGAAGGCCACGGCGTTTCTCGTCGAGAAGGGGTATGATTCCGCGCTCGGCGCGCGGCCCCTCCGCCGCGTCGTGCAGGATTTCGTCGAAGACCCGCTTGCAGACCTTGTCCTCGCAGGCAAGTCAAAGCCGCGCATGCGCGGCAAGCTCGCCAAGGACGGCAAATCCATCAAGTTCTGAACATCATGGAAAACACTGGCATCGTCTTCTGCTGGATCCTCGCCGCCTATCTGGTCGGCGGGATACCGTTTGGCTTCCTGATCGGGAAGATGCGCGGCGTCGACGTTCGCACCGTCGGATCGAAGAACATCGGCGCAACCAACGTCTTCCGCACAGTCGGGAAGAAGTGGGGCGTCCTTGCGTTCGCGTGCGACGTGCTGAAGGGCCTCATACCCACTCTGCTCGCGAAGCAGTGGGCGCTGGATCCCGAGCTGCCGCCCGACGGTTCGTGGTTCCCGCGGGTCGTCGGCGTGATGTGCGTCGTCGGACACATGCTCACGCCCTACATGAAGTTCAGGGGAGGGAAGGGCGTCGCGACCGCGTTCGGGATGCTTCTTGGCCTCGCGCCAGCCCTGGTCGGGACGGCGTTTGCCCTCTTCGCCGTCGTCTTTGCGCTCTCCCACTACATTTCGCTCGGGAGCATCTCGGCGGCCGCCTTCCTCATGGTCGCGGTGTGGTTCCCGATACTGGGAACGGAAGGGTGGCGCAATCTTCCGCAGTGCGTCCTTGTCACGCTGATGGCGGCGTTCGTCATCTTCAAGCACCGGGCCAACATCGGCCGGCTCATCTCGGGCACGGAGAGCAAGATATACCTGTTCAGGAAATAAATCGTCCTGCGAAGTCACATTTGCAGTTGAGAAATCGGATGGAAAGTGGTAAAATGACACCAAACATGAAAACGGGGACATTCATAAGAATAACGGATACGACGCTCCGCGACGCCCACCAGTCGCTGTGGGCGACGCGCATGCGCACCGACGACATACTCAAGATCGCCGAGACGATCGACAATGCCGGCTACTACTCCCTCGAGTGCTGGGGCGGCGCTACGTTCGACGTCTGCATGCGCTTCCTTAGGGAGAATCCGTGGGAGCGTCTTCGCCGCATCAAGAAAGTCTGCAGGAAGACGCCGCTCCAGATGCTCCTCAGGGGCCAGAACATCCTCGGCTACAAGCACTATCCAGACGACGTCGTCGACCGCTTCGTCGCGCTTGCCTGCGAGAACGGGATGGACATCTTCCGCGTGTTCGACGCGCTCAACGACCCCCGCAACCTCGAGACGGCCATCGCGAGCGTGAAGAAGTACGGCGGCCACGCGCAGGGAACTCTCTGCTACACGACGTCTCCTGTCCACACGGTGGCGAAGTACATCGAGCTCGCCAAGCAGCAGGAGGCGATGGGGATCGATTCGCTCGCCATCAAGGACATGGCCGGCATCCTCACCCCGGGCGCCGCGCGCGAACTCGTCGCCGCGCTCAGGAAGGCGCTGCCGAAGATGCCGATCCAGATCCACTCCCACATGACGAGCGGCATGGCCGCGGCGATGTACCTCGCGGCCGCCGAGGCCGGCGCTGGCTGCTTTGACTGCGCGATTTCCACGCTCTCCTCGTTCTCCTCCCAGCCGCCGGTCGAGTCGGTCAAGGTGATTCTCGAAAGCTGCGGCTTCAAGACTGGGCTCGACACGTCCGCGCTCACGAAGATCAACGGCTACTTCAAGGGCCTGAAGGCGAAGCGCCAGCCGGCGTCTACTGCCAAGGTCGAGCCTGTCGACGCCGGGGTTCTCGTCCACGCGATCCCTGGCGGCATGATATCGAACCTCCGCTCGCAGCTTGCCCAGCAGGATGCGCTCGATCGTCTTCCCGAGGTGCTCGAGGAGCTGCCGAAGACGCGCGCCGACTTGGGGTTCCCGCCGCTCGTCACGCCGACGTCGCAGATCGTCGGCGTGCAGTCGGTGCTCAACGTCCTCTCCGGCAAACGCTACTCGATGGTGACGGACGAGACTAAGCGGTACGCGGCTGGCTACTACGGCCGCACGCCTGCGCCCATCGCGCCGAAGCTCAGGAAGCAGCTCTGCGGCGGGCTAAAGCCGATCACCTGCCGTCCGGCCGACTTGCTGAAGCCCGGTCTCGTCAAGGCGGCGGAGGAGCTTCCGCCAAACACGATCAAGGCCGAGGAGGACATTCTCTCCTATGCGCTCTTCCCCGAAGTCGCGCTCGGCTACTTCAAGTGGCGCAAGGAGGGCGGCCCGATTCCCGCGGATGAGGAGGCTACGGCAGGAAGCGCGGAATCGGTAGGGTCCGCTCTCCGAGCGGACCGCGGGCGCCTCGGAGAGGCGCCCCTACCAAACTCCGACTCAAATCTCCAACTCACCAAAGGCACGCCCGTCCTCGCTCCGCTCAACGGCACGTTCTACAGGAGCGACGCCCCCGGAAAGAGCGAGATGGCTGGTGACGGCGCGGCGGTCAAGGCGGGGCAGGCGGTCTGCGTCGTCGAGGCGATGAAGCTGTTCAACCCGATCAAGGCGCCGACGGCGGGGAAGATCACGTTCCTCGTCGAACACGGCAGACAGGTTGTGAAAGGGCAGGTCGTGGCGTCGATCGGGTGAGGCCGGCGCCGAAATCGCGGAGTTTTCTTAAACGTAAATTGGAGGCGACATAGCGATGACTAGAAATCCGAGAATCCTGATCGTCACCCCGGAGATAACGTATCTTCCCGAGGGAATGGGGAACCTCGCAGGCAAGATGTCCGCAAAGGCGGGCGGCATGGCCGACGTGTCGGCGTCGCTCGTACAGGCGCTCCACAGCCTCGGTGCCGACGTCCACGTTGCGCTCCCGCACTACCGGCGCATGTTCCACGTCGAGACGGCCCAGCTCGTCGCCGACGAGCTCAGGAAGTACAAGAGCCATCTCCCCGACGAGCGCATCCACCTCGCCGAAGACCGCTGCTTCTACTACCGCGACACGGTGTATTCGCGCGGCGACGGCAACATCAAGCTCGCGCTCGCCTTCCAGCGCGAGGTGATCAACAACATCATACCGCGCGTCCAGCCAGACCTCATCCACTGCAACGACTGGATGACGGGTCTCATACCGGCGGCTGCGCGGCGCGAGGGGATTCCCTGCCTCTTCACCGTTCACAACATCCATACGCAGAAGCTGACCCTTGCGCAGGTAGAGGACGCCGGCATCGACGCCGCGGAGTTCTGGATGAACCTCTACTACAGCTATCCCCCCTACAACTACGAGGAGAGCCGCAACAGCAACATGATCGACCTCCAGGCGTCTGGCTGCTTCGCCGCCCACTTCATCAACACGGTCTCGCCCACGTTCCTGAAGGAGATCGTCAACGGCTGGCACTCGTTCATCCCCGACTCCATCCGCAGCGAGATAAGGAACAAGTTCAACGCCGGCTGCGCGGCCGGCATCCTGAACGCGCCGGACTCGGCCGACAACCCCGAGACCGACGACAAGATTCCCTTCAGGTACGGTCCGGAAAACCATGTTGAGATGAAGAGGAAGAACAAGCTCGCCCTGCAGCACGCGCTTGGGCTCGAGGAGGACGCGGACAAGGCCCTCTTCTTCTGGCCGAGCCGTCTCGACCCGATCCAGAAGGGGCCTCAACTTCTCACTGACATAACGTACCGGTTCCTCGAGAAGCACCCCGACGCGCAGCTCGCGATCATCGCGAACGGCCCGTACCAGCAGCCATTCTGGGACATCCAGAACTTCCACGGCATCCAATCGCGTCTTGGCATACACAACTTCGACGCGCGCCTCTCGGCGCTCGGCTTCGCCGCTTCCGACTTCACTCTCATGCCGTCGCTCTTCGAACCGTGCGGGCTCCCGCAGATGCAGGCGCCGATCTACGGTTCGCTTGCGGTCGCGCACAACACGGGCGGGCTCCACGACACGGTCGAGACGCTCGACGCGGCGGCCTCGAAGGGCAACGGCTTCGTCTTCGACAACTACGACTCCAACGGCCTCTTCTGGGCGATGGACCAGGCGATGGATTTCTTCCACGCCGGGGCCGGAATCCGCGAAAGGGAGATATCCCGCATCATGACAGAGTCGCGTCGCCGCTTCAACCACGAGGCGTGCGCGAAGGAGTACATCAAGCTCTACGAGCAGATGCTCGACCGCCCGCTCGTGAAGAAGACGTCCGAGTGACGCCTTTGCGATGAAGTTCCACATACACACATACGGCTGCCAGATGAACGTGCGCGACTCGGAGGCGGCCGAGGCGCTGCTTGTCGCCGCCGGGCACGAGAAGGCGGCGGGCGAAGACGACGCCGACCTCGTGATCGTGAACAGCTGCACCGTCCGCCAGAAGGCCGAGGAGAAGGCCGTCGGCAAGGTCGGCAACCTGATCGCCGCGAAGAAGCTCACCGGACTTATGGGATGCGCAGTCAAGCGTCTCGGCGAAGACGTCTTCAGGAAGCTCCCGAAGCTCGACTTCGCCGTAGGCCCGCGAGCCATAGGGCTCATCCCGAGGATTGTTGCGGAAGGGCGCTTCCCGCGCCTTGAGCTCGGCGAGGACCTGATGCCCGAGGCGCTTGCCGCGCACGTCGAAGAAGGTGGCTTCCAGGCGTTTGTGACCGTGCTTGTCGGGTGCGACAACCGCTGCAGCTACTGCATAGTCCCCGATGTGCGCGGGCACGAATATTCGCGCCCCGCACGCGAGATAGTCGCGGAGGTGCGTTCGCTCGCCGCGCACGGCGTTAGCGAGGTATGCCTCCTGGGGCAGAGCGTCCTGCGCTACGGCATGCGGAATCCTGCGTGGGACGAGCGCGATGCGCCGAGCCCCGGCGGATACACAGAGGCGTTTCCGCGGCTTCTCGAGGCGGTCGCATCGGTGCCGGGGATAAGGCGGATCCGCTTCACGTCGGCGCATCCGAAGGGCTGCACCGACGAGTTGCTGCGCGCCTACCGTGAGTTCCCCCAGGTCTGCCGCCACCTCCACCTGCCCGTCCAATCGGGTTCGGACCGCGTCCTTTCGGAGATGGGGCGCCGCTACACGCGAGGAGAATATCTCGCCGCAGTCAGGAAGCTCCGGGACTTCGATCCCGAGTTCGCGGTCACTACCGACGTCATCGTGGGCTATCCCGGGGAGACGGACGCCGACTTCGAGGATACGCGTTCGCTGATGGAGGAGGCCGGGTTCGACAATGCCTTCGTATTCAAGTACTCTCCGCGCCCAGGTACGCGTTCCGCCTTGCTCGAGGACAACGTCCCGACAGCTGAGAAGGAGCGGCGCGACCAGGTGCTTCTCGCGGACCAGGAGCGCAGGGGGCAGGAGCGCAACGAGCGGCTTGTGGGCACGGTTCGCGAAGTTCTCGTAGAAGGGCCGTCGAAGCGAAACAAGTCGCGCTGGTCTGGGCGCGACGGCGGAAACAGAATCGTCGTATGGGATTGCGACGAGGGCTCGTCTCCGAAGATAGGGGACATTGTCAGAGTGTCGATAACTGAGGCGCATCCTCAGATTTTGCTTGGCAAAATCTCCCCCTTGCGCAGGGGCACCGATTTTTGATATACTATGCGCACTTGATTGTTCGGGCGTGGCGCAGTGGTAGCGCAGTTGACTGTTAATCAATTGGTCGCTGGTTCGAATCCAGCCGCCCGAGCCAATTCTCCCTGATAAAGCTTTTAGATGGGGGTGATCCGGTTTCGACGGGACGCGTTGAGGTCGGGTTGCGCGTCGTGGATCCTCGTTGGCCACGTAAAAAACGAGGAAAAAAAGTAATTGCGAACAACGATTACGCTCTCGCCGCCTAATTAACGGCCGCGATGTCGAAGCGCCGATGTCTGCTGAGCGCCGAGGCATAATTTAGCAGGCCACGCTGCAGGGCTCTCCGCTCGGGCGCTGCAGGGTGCCGAACCGAACGGATGGAAGGGGATAAGCCCGGACGTCGGCGTACTCCTTCCGAGACCAAAGGCGCCATACACGCGTAGAAGCTCGGTTGATTCCGTTTCGGACAGGGGTTCGACTCCCCTCACCTCCAGAATAGTGAACGGGTAATAGTGAACAGTGAATAAAAGGAGGCATACATGACAAAGATCCTGCTCAAAAGGGTTCTGCCGTCCGTCGTCGGACTGGTGCTTGTGGTTCTGGGCGCACTGTGGCTCTACGGCTACATCGGCGTGAAGGCCGGCTGGGTCGGCCCGACCGATGTCCCCGGGCTAAACGCGGTCTCGCGCAGCGGCGCTGATGCGGCTGGCGGCGTGACTGGGGCGACCAAGGCGAAACTCGGCCTCTGACAATCGGCATGAGAGCGGTGAAAAGACTGTTCGCGGCGGCGCTGCTGGCGCTTTCGCCGCTGGGGCTCTTTGCGCATGACGACGCGTCGTCCGTCGCAATACGGCCCGCCGCGTCGGCTGCAGTGGCGACGAATGCGTCGTCCCATGCCGTCAAGATCGTAGTCACCAACGTAGCTCCGCAGACGGCGGCGAAGGACGCGAAGAAGGCCGCGATAGCGGAGGACGGGTCGTATACGAGCCGCGAGCAGGTGGCGCTCTATCTCAGGACATACCGCAAGCTCCCGAAGAACTTCATGACGAAGGCGGAAGCGCGCCGGCTTGGCTGGGTCGGCGGTCCCCTTGAGCCTTTCGCCCCCGGGAAGTCCATTGGCGGTGACCATTTCGGGAACTACGAGCGAAAGCTTCCGTTCGGGCGATACAGGGAGTGCGACATCGACACGCGTGGTCGTCCGCGCGGCTCCAAGCGGATAATCTACACAGAGGATGCGAAGCGCATCTACTACACAGACGACCACTACAGGACATTCCAGGGGGTGCCATGAAGAAGAGGGAATACAGGATTGACCTCGGTGGCGTGAGGAGCGCGAGGGCGCTTCACGCACGACTTGACGGGAAGCTGCCGTTTCCCGAGGGATACGGGCGCAATCTCGACGCGCTGTACGATTTCCTCACGGAGTACGGCCCGCGGCTGCGTATAGTGTTCGAGAACGCGAAAGGAGCGCCGGCGTCTCTGAAGAGGCTGTGCGCCGACGCCGTGGCGGGAACGCCCGGGCTCGAAATCGTCTTCGCATAGAGGCCGGCCGGCGGCGCGGGCGGGGTTCGTCGCATGGCGGTCCTTCGGCAGTTGCCGAGAGACCGTCCATAATGGTATAATATCAAGCCAATGGCCAAAAAGATCAAAGATCCGCGTCCGAGCTGGGACGAGTACTTCATGGAGATCGCGACGGTCGTCTCGAAGCGCAGCAACTGCATGCGCAGGAGCGTCGGCGCGGTCGTGATGAAGGACAACCACATCCTCTCCACCGGCTACAACGGCACTCCGCGCGGCGTCAAGAACTGCTTCGCCGGCGGCTGTCCGCGCTGCGCGGCAACGACGAAAAGCGGGACCCATCTCGAGGAATGCCTCTGCACCCACGCCGAGCAGAACGCGATCTGCCAGGCCGCCTACTACGGCAACTCCATCGCCGGCGGCACGATCTACATAACGATTTCCCCCTGCCTCACCTGCGCGAAGCTCATCATCAACTCCGGCATAAAGGAGGTCGTCTATGGTGGCGACTACGCCTTCATCGACAAGGTGAAGGAGATGTTCAAGGCGGCGGGGGTGAAGCACAGGAAGTTTAAAGTTCAAGGTTAAAAGTTTCTAAAACAGGAGTAACAGATACAATGAGAAAGAAAATCATAGCCGGTAACTGGAAGATGAACATCAAGCCGTCCGAGACGGCCGCGCTCGTGAAGGGCGTCGTCGAGGCGACTAAGGATTTCGCGAACGTCGAGGTCGTGTGCTGCACGCCTGCGATCGACGTGCCCGCCGCGGTCGCGGCGGCTGCGGGAACCCACGTCGGCATCGGCGCTGAGAACTGCCACTGGAAGGAGTCCGGCGCGTACACGGGCGAGATCTCGACCGGTATGCTGATTGACGCGGGCGCGAAGTACGTCATCATCGGCCACAGCGAGCGTCGCCAGTACTTCGGCGAGACCGACGAGACCGTCAACCTGCGCGCCAGGGCCGCGATCGCCGCAGGCCTCACCGCCATCGTCTGCGTCGGCGAGACGCTCGAGGAGCGCGACGCCGGCAAGCTCGAGGAAGTCATCGTCCGCCAGATGAACGTCGGCCTCAAGGACGTTACGGCCGCCGACTGCGCGAAGCTCGTCATCGCATACGAGCCCGTCTGGGCGATCGGCACCGGCCGCACGGCGACCCCCGACCAGGCGCAGGAAGTCCACGCCCTCATCCGCGCGACGCTCGCGAAGCTCGTCGGCGCCGAGACCGCCGAGACCGTCCGCATCCAGTACGGCGGCTCGATGAAGCCCGGCAACGCGGCCGAACTTCTCGCGAAGAAGGACATCGACGGCGGCCTCATCGGCGGCGCGGCCCTCAAGGCGGCCGACTTCGCCGGCATCGTCGCCGCGGCGAACGTCTAAAGATTGCGGTTAGCCGTGTAGAACGTGCAGATCGTGCAGAACCTCTACATGCTTCTACATGTTCTACATGGTTGATAAAAATGCTTCGGCAAATGTCCATGCGTCTTGAATTGTTCACAGTTGTTGCGCTTCTCGCGTTTGCGGGCTGCTTCGACGAGCCCGAGCCCGCATACAAGTCTGTTCCGGAGGGCGCGCGCGTATATCTCAAGGACATGGGGCTCGCAGACCTTAAGGGGCAGTCGTTCGACGCCTCGAAGGTCGACTACCTGAACCTTGACCGCAACGCGCTCACGAACGTCGACGAAGTGGCGTCGCTCGCGGGGCTCAAGTGGCTTCGGCTCAACTCGAACCAGCTTTCGGCGCTTCCGTCGCTCGACGCCCTCAAGTCGCTTCGCCGCATCTACCTCAGGGACAACAAGTTCGCCGAGGTGCCGGAGACGCTGAAGGACCTTCCCGCGCTTACGGACATCGACCTTTCCGGGAACCCAGTTTCGGAAATCCCCGAGTGGCTTGCGAAGAAGGAAGGGCTTCAGTTCCTCTCCTTCTCGCGCACGAAAATATCAAAGCTGCCCGACGATCTTTCCGCATGGAAACGCCTGAAGGCGCTCCAGCTCGGCGATCTCCAGATGACTCCCGAGGAGATGTCGCGGATCCGAAAGGCGCTTCCAGATGTCGCTGTCGTCTTCTGAGACAAAAGAGTTGGCGTCCGGCAAGATCGGACGCCTTCTTTTCAGATACTCGTGGCCCGCGCTGGTCGCGATGGCGCTAAACTCGCTCTACACCGTCGTCGACCGCGCGTTCATAGGCCACGGCTGCGGCGTCGACGCGATGGCGGGGCTTCAGCTCGCGATGCCGGTCGTGATGTTCCTGACGGCGTTCGGTCCGCTCATAGGCGTTGGGCACGCGTCTGTGCTGTCGATCAAGCTCGGGGCCGGAGATCGCATAGCCTGTGAAAAGCTCGTAGGCGAGACGGTCGCGCTCAAGATCGCGTTCTATGCCGTCCTCATTCCGCTTCTCTACATCTTCATCGATCCTATGCTCGCCCTCTGCGGCGCGGGCGAGGTGACGCCGGGGGCGGCGGCGGCCGCGAAGTCGTATCTCCAGATCGTCCTCTTTTCGCATATCTTCTCGCATCTCGCGTTCGGCCTTTCCGCTCTGCACCGCGCTGAGGGAGGGGCGATCCGCTCGATGATGTGCATGATCGTCGGCTTCGGCGCGAACATCGTGCTCGATCCGATTCTCATCTTCGGCTTCGGCCTCGGCGTTGCGGGCGCGGCATGGGCGACGAACGTCGCGATGCTGCTTTCTTGCCTCTGGGCGTTTTCGTACTACTGGACTGGCCGGAGCGTCGTCAGGCTCAGGCTGCGCCGCATATGGATCTATCCGCAGCTTCTCGCGCGGACGCTTTCCATCGGCCTTGCGCCGTTTCTCCAGCAGCTTATGAGCGCGGTCATCATCGCCTCGCTCCAGATCGCGTTCACGAAGTGGATGCCAGACGAGGATGCGCGAACGGCGGAGATCGCCTCTCTCGGCGTCTTCAGCAGCGCACTCATCCTCGTTATCATGCCGATACTCGGCTGCCAGCAGGGGCTTCAGCCGATCTTCGGGTACAACTGGGGGGCGAGGAACTTCCGCCGCGTACTCGAGACCCTCAAGACCGGTTTCCTCGTCACGACCGTCCTCTGCGTCCTGGCGTTCGTCGTGCAGGTTGTGCCGCCGTTTCCGACGTGGCTTGCGAGACTCTTCGTCGACAACGCCAACGAAGACCTTGTCGCCCTGTGTGCGCACGACCTCGCGCTTTCGAACTGCATGATATGGACGATTTCGATCAATGTCGTGGCGACTACGTACTTCCAGTCGATCGGCAAGCCGGTTATCGCCATCGTGCTTTCCCTTCTCCGGCAGGGGCTCGTGCTTCTCCCCATCATCTGGTTCCTTCCTCATTTTCTCGACGACAAGCCGTTCGCGATATGGCTTTCAATGCCGGTTTCCGATGTTCTCTGCCAGCTTGCGACGCTTCTGCCGCTTCTCCTGCACGCGCGTTTTCTCTCCCGTGTCAGGTCACGCTGAGAAAAAATTCAATTACGTAATCATCGGTTACGAAATTCGCTCGAAGTTGGTGCTATAATTTGCGGCACATGAGCAAGATCCTTACCAGCAACTTTTGGTGGTGGCACTTCGTCCGCAAGGCGTGGTGATCGGGGTCTTTGTTCAATCCCCCCTGAAGGCGGCCTTGCTTCTTTGTAAGTAAGGCCGCTTTCTTTTATCTTCAAAAACGAAATCAATCACATCATAGGAGAATGCAAATGCTGAAGCAACTGACAAAAGAGGAATTCGAGCGGCGATGCGCCGGCGGAAGGCGCACGCCTGTCTTCCGCGAATATCTCGCCGACCGCGAGACGCCCGTCTCCGTGCTTACCCGCATAGTCGACGAGCCGAAGGACGTCTTTCTCCTCGAAAGCGTCTACAACGGC
Organism: uncultured bacterium; assembly: GCA_902775595.1. Classification (GTDB taxonomy): domain Bacteria; phylum Verrucomicrobiota; class Kiritimatiellia; order RFP12; family UBA1067; genus UBA1067. The sequence continues at coordinate 12,843 of CACYNF010000069.1, forward strand.
GAGCGCAAGGGGCGCTACTCGTACCTCGGCATCGACCCGGTCGAGACGCCCGATGCAAGGCCGTTCGCCGCCGCGCCCGAGCTCCCTTCGTTCCAGGGCGGACGCGTCGGATACTTCGCCTACGAGGCGGTGTCCGACTTCGAGCCGCGCGTGCCGCGCCGCAGCGAGAAGGGGACGCCGTCCAAGGCGTTCATGACGGTCGACTCGTTTGTCGTGTTCGATGCGGTGCGCGACACGGCGGTGATCGCGAAAGTCGCGGCGAACGACGCGCCAGACGCCTACGAGCGGACGATGCGCGAGATCGAGGCGCTCAGGGAGCGGCTTCTCTCGGCAGAGTCGATCGCGCGCTACGTTGAGGGGCGCGGCAGATCCGCCGCGCCGGAGCTTTCGGCGTTCGAGCCGGAGATGACGAAGGAGGAGTTCTGCGGAATCGTCGAGCGGTGCAAGGAGGCGATCGCCGCGGGCGAGGTCATCCAGATCGTCCCGTCGCAGAAGTTCACCGCGAAGACAGACCTTCCGCCGCTCGCGCTCTACCGCGCCTTGCGGCTTGTGAATCCGTCTCCATACAACTTCTTCCTCCGCGTTGGCTCGAAGACGCTGATCGGCTCGTCGCCCGAGGAGCTGGTGCGATTGGAGAAGGGCGTCTGCTCCATCGCGCCAATCGCGGGAACGCGCCCGCGCGGCGCGACGCCGGAACTTGACCGTGCGCTCGAGGCGGAGCTCCTCGCCGACCCGAAGGAGCGCGCCGAGCACATGATGCTCGTCGATCTCGCGCGAAACGACCTTGGCCGCGTCGCGAAGACGGGCACTGTCGCGGTTCGCGACCTCGCGCACATCGAGCGCTATTCGCACGTGATGCACATCGTCTCGAATGTCTACGGCGAGCTTGATCCCGACAAGGCCGACGCGCTCGGGCTTTTCAAGGCGGCGTTCCCGGCGGGCACGCTCACCGGTGCGCCTAAGATCCGCGCCATGGAGCTTCTCGCCGAGTACGAAAAGTCTCCGCGCGGTGTATACGGCGGCGCGGCGGGGTACTTCAGCTACACCGGCGACATGGACTTCGCGATCGTCATTCGCACGATGGTTCTCGAGAACGGCGTTCTCACGATGCGCGCCGGCGCGGGCATTGTCGCGGATTCCGATCCCGCGAAGGAGTACCAAGAGACGATAAACAAGTCAAAGGCCGTCTTCCAGGCGGCGGAGTTCGCAAAGGAGCTTGTATGACAGTCCTCATAGACAACTACGATTCGTTCACGTACAATCTCGTTCAGGCCATCGAGTCGCTCGGGATAGACGTGAGGGTCTTCCGCAACGACAAGATCGACGTCAAGGGTATCGAGGCCCTGAAGCCCGACTATCTCGTGATATCGCCAGGCCCAGGCAACCCCGACACGGCCGGCGTCTCGCTCGCGGCGGTGAAGGCGTTCGCGGGGAAGGTGCCGATCCTCGGCGTCTGCCTCGGACACCAGACGATAGCCCAGGCGTTCGGCGGGCGGATCGTCCGCGCGAAGTCGCTTATGCACGGCAAGACGAGCCGCATACGCCACGACGGGAAGGGCGTGTTCGAGGGGCTTCTCCAGGGGTTCGAGGCGATGCGCTACCATTCTCTCGCCGTTGAGCGTTCGACTTTGCCTGAATGCCTCGAGGTCTCCGCGGAGGCGCCGGACGGCGAGATAATGGCCCTTCGCCACAGGGCTCTTCCGATAGAGTCGGTGCAGTACCATCCCGAGTCGATAGGCACGCCCGAGGGAATCGGGCAGCTGAGGAACTTCTTCGGGCTCAAGTCGAGGAGGGAGTCTCCCGCGGAGACCGTCGCCTACCACGAATTCCGCGGCATCCTCCGCGGCGACTACTCGGAGCGCGAGCTCTTCGCG
>CACYNF010000070.1 GCA_902775595.1 uncultured bacterium
GCCATGATGACCGTGGCGAGCTGATGTTCGCGTCCGTCACTGGAGGTCAGGCGCAGATTGCTCAGGTAGTGGATGAGGTAGAGCCCGTCGTCGTCGCCCAGATACTGCGCCTCGTCGATGAGAATCGCGTGGTGTTTCAGGGCACCCGGCTTGCGGGAGAGTTCCTGGAGCGTCATGAGGCCGTCCGCAATCGAAGCGACAGTCCCCTTCACGCCAAGGCCTGCGATGACATGGCGCAGCAGCGCGAGGTGCCCCTTGGGGATGGCGTCGATGCGGATGTGCGGAATGCCCGCCTGGGCGATGCGCTCGGTCAGGTTGGACAGGAGAAAGGACTTGCCCATGCCGAACTGACCGGTGAGGATGCCGGCGACCCGTCCTTCCGAAACCAGGTAGAAGAGCCGTGCCACGCCCTCCTCGAACTGGTTCGAGAGGTAGAGCTGCCGAGGATTGTATGAGTTGACGAACGGCGATTCCCTGAGATTCCAATATTTTTCGTACATGTCAACCATCCTCCTTCATTGCGGCGGCGAACGAATATTTCGCGCGTTTTTTCGTTTCTGCCTCGGCGGCAGCAAACGAATATTTCGCGCGCGTCTTCGTTTCCGTCTCGGCGGCGGAGAACGAATATTTCGTACGGTCTCTCCTTTCGGGCATGGGCGCGGGGTCGGGCGCAGGCGCGGGGTCGGGCTTGGGCGGCGGCTCGAAATGCGAAAGCTGGCCGAGTATGGACTGCGTCATGTCCATCATCTCCGGTTCTGCCCCATGGGAGAAGGACACCGCGGCCGCCGACGCCTCCTTTCGTTCGGCAGGCATCTGGAATTCGTCCGACAACGTTGGGATGGCCTCGGACGCCACGTCCTTCACGAACCCTTCATGCGGCACGAACTTCAATTGCGTCTCGTATGGCAGGCTGACGTTCACCGTAAGTCCCATGTAGGTGAACACCTTCATGAAGTAGTTGCCCAGCCTGTCGCGGCGGAACTGGATCGCGACCGATGAATTGTTCTTCATCTCCTCCCACACCTTCTTCGCTGCGGCGGAGACGGGTTCCGGCAAGGCCACGATGGCGGTAAGCCCGGATTCTTCGAGTGTCGAGATGAATTCCGCGACGCGCTCTGGAGCGGCAGAAACAGGATGGACTTCGAGCCAGGGCCTGGCGTCCTGGATGAAGAGGACGGCCGCCGAGATGCGGTGGGCCTCCGCGATGATTTCCTCAAGCGATTCCCTGACGGGCAGCACCTCGCCCGGCTTGTAGGAATGGTAGAGGATCGAGAGCGCACCGATTTCAGCGGCCTTTTCCAGGTCGTAGCCGACTTCGCGCGCCCGCAGCGCGACACGGTCATCGGACTCGGCGAAGACGGCCAGGACCTGCTCATCCAGCCGGTAGAAGCTGTTCAGCGCCGCGCCCACGGCCACTTCGCGGCCTTCGCCCGAGGCGCCCGTCAGAAAAGTCACGTGGCCGACGTAGATGCCAGAGAACTTGTCGTCCAGCACCGGGATCCCGATGGGAACCTTCATGATCTTCTTCGACATTTAGGATCTCCTCCCCGAAGCCACGGCAGCTTCAAGCTCGCGCAGGCGGTTCGCCATCGCGGTGATGTCCGTCAGCGTGCCCACCACCAGGTCGTGGCGAGCGCCAGAGCACTTCATCAGCTCGCAGAAAAGCACGTCCACGTGGCTGGGTCTGAGCGAATCGACCAGAACGGGGCCTCCGGAACCGGAATCAACCGTGTTCCTGACTACCCCGTTGAAGAGCTCGGCATTCTGCCCCACGACGTCCGCGAGCGTGAAGCCGACCGTCCGCGAGCAGCCGACCAGCGCGTTGAAGCGGCCGTTGGCGCGAACGATCTTCCCCGTAGCGGCGTCGACCGCGAAGACGGCGGCGGCAGTCCCCTCGAGGACGGCGTTGAGTTCCCCGCCTGCGGAGGCGATGGCGGCGGCGGCGGCATTCGCCCGCGCGCAGGCGTTCTTCACCAGCGCCAGCAGCATCTTTCCGTCGAAGGGCTTGCCGACCACTTTCCATGCTCCGCTTTCATAGAGTTCCGTGACAATCTCGAGATCGATGGCCGAGGCGGTCTCCACCACCACCGGCACCGTCTTGATGATGCCGCTTTCGCGCAGAAACTTAAGCACCGCCCATCCGTCGTCTTCCTCCGGCATGACGAGGTCAAGCAGGATGGCGGAGTAGTTGTACGCGCCCGTGCGCAGCATCTCGAGGGCCTCGGCGCCGCTCGAAGCCTCGTGAACCTCGAAGTCGTTCTGGAATATGAGGCGGATAAAGGTCCGAGCAACGTTCGAATCGTCGACGACCAGAATCTGGGGCTTCGCACCCCTGCCGGCTACGTCATGCGTGTTGGCGTGGTGATTTGGAGTTGTCATAGGCATGTTACTTTATCAAGTCATGGATAATAGGAGTGGCGTTAGAAATGGTACAGAAGGTAGAGCAGCACCATGTGGTCGATGTAGGACCTCATGGCCAGGATGTCGTATTCCACCGAGACCGTCATCCAGTCGGTGATGTCGTAGCTGTAGAGGCCGCCAAAGCCCCAGATGGCCTCCCAGTCGGTGTCTCGGTCAGATACGTTCCTGAAAGATGAGCGGTCGTCGTCGTCGCTCACAATGTTCTTGTCGTTCAGCGCAAAGCTGCCGCGCCCGTCGCTCTTGGAGAAGCCGCCAAAGAGGTCGGCCCGGAACCGCAGCTTGTCCGAACCCGTCTCGTAGCGCAGCACGCCCAGCAAGCGCTTGTCCCAGTAGGGTGTCCAGTAGAAGTCGCTGGCGTCGCTCGTCGTGGTGGTGCTGAATCTCAGGCCGTACCAGACCGACGGCATGGACTCGGAGGACCACAGGGACTCGAGGTTCATAAAGTACATCGCGTTGTCGTCGCGGTAGGACCAGTACTGCGTGCGGCCGGACAGTTTCCAGTAGTCGGACGGCAGCCACTCCGCCGTGAGGGCAAGGGAGTCGTACGTGACATTCTTTACGGCCGAGGCCACGTAGTCGTGGTCGAAGAGCGTCATGACGGAGAAATTATCCTCGGGGTTCCACCGGGCACCGAAGGAAAACACCACCTCGTCCTTCTTGCGCATCGGCGTGAAATAGCCGCTGTTGCGGCGATCCTGCAGATTCGCGTACTCCGCATACTCGTACTTGTCATCGCGGGAGGGCTTGCGCGTCGACACCCCCGCCGAGCCGAAGAGGAACACCCCGGAATCGAGGCGCCAGTTCATGCCCAAGCGCCAATCATCGGTTTCGGCCTTGAACTTGTACTGCGACTCCTCGTAGGGCACGTCGGTCATCGTCCGCGCGTTCCAGTAGGGCCGGACGGTCTGCTTGATCTCGCCCTTGTGGTATTCGCCGTACAGGCCGATCCAGTCGTTCCAGTTGGCCCCGCCCTTCGCGCCGTACCTGACGATCTCCACCTGGTCGTTGGCCTTGGTGTGGGAAATGTCGACCTGTCCGTAGGGATGGGCGGGATCAAACCAAGGCTTTTCCTTGTCCTTGGACATCTGCCATTCGAGCTCCGGCTCGCGCAAGTCGCCCGCGACCTGCTTCGCCCCCACGCCTTCGCCGGGCTCGTTCCGGCGGATCGTCGTGTCGTTGCGGTCGTCGCGCTCCGCGTCATGCGCAGACGTACCGCCCGCGACAGTCTCCAGCAATGGGCGCATGCTGGTGGAGACGCGGTTGCGGAAGCGGTGGCGGATGTTGTAGTCAAGCTTCGTGCACAGGTCTTCGGGATAGCCGTCCTCGCGCAGACTGGCCACGATCTTGTTCGCCTCGTTCGGCTGGTTGAGGAGCATCGCCAGTTCGGCGCGCATCCGGCGGCCGAGGAAGTAGGGATGAAACTCGTAGGCGTGCCGGACGATGTCCTCGCCCTCGTCCGACCAGCTGGGCTCGTAGCGGCGCGCGATCATCGGGTCGTCGCCAGTCAAGGTGAAGCCGGTGGAGCTCTGCACGAAGCCGAGGCCGTAGGAGCAGGCGGCCTCGGAGATGATGCTGTCGCTGATCGAGCGCTTTGTGCTGATGTTGCACGCGCCAACCTGCCCCACCGAGCCGTGGGGGTAGGCGACCATGGCCACGGCGCAGTCGTTCGAGCCCATCTCCCTGCGAATCTTGGCGCGGCTGTCGCGGAACTCGTGGCGTATGCGCCGGTCCCATTCATTCATAGACTCGATCCTGTTGCGGTCAGCTTTCCACAGGCGGTTGTGCAGAGGATCGCGCATGTCGGTGCCTTCCTTGTCCACGGGCGCCTTCTTGCCGCCGAAGCGAAGCGAGGATCCGACGATCCAGTTGCCAGTGTTGGCGTAATGGCGAATCTCATCCCACTCAAGCCTGCTGGGCTCGAAAGATTCCGGTTCCTCGGAGGGGGTGAAGAGCGTGAAAGGAACGCCGAACTCCTCCGCAACACGGGTGCCCAGCACCACTTGCGAGCGGCGGGCGGTGTCGAACGTCACCGCGAAGGTCAACCGGGGGCCAAGGGAATCTTCGTCTTCCTGGTCTTCCTCGTCTTCGTCGCCATCCTCGTCGTCATCATCCTGCCTATATCGCCTGCGCTCGCGGACCTTTCTCGTCTCCTTGTCTTTTTTGAGGTAATGCACGCCCGTGACCATCCAGCCGACATGGTCGAAGAACTTCGCTGGGATGGGCGCGTCCTCCTCGTCGGCCTGCTCGTCGATGAGATGCCGCACTTTCCGGCGGCCTGCCTTGGCGTTTTTTGCGTGACGCCCCGCGGCGCCGATGATCCGTGGAATCTCGTCCGCCGAGACCAGTTCCCAGCCGGCCCGCTGCAGCGAACGGATATGCTCCGTCAGGCGTCTCACGCTCGTCTGCGGCATCCAGTCGCTCTCGGTGAGGCCTGTGTACTTGAGCGTGAATACGGAGCTCTTCGACCCAGCCTCCTCGAGCCGTTTCGCCTCCGCCAACGCTTTGGCGTATTCGCCTTGGGCGGAATAGAGTCGCGCGCGGTAGTAGTGAATCATCGGGTCGTCGCGGTCGAAATATTTGAAGCACTCACGCAGGACGCGCTGCGCGGCCTCGAATTTCCGCTCCTTGACCTCCACCTCGAAAAGCAGCGCAAGCGCCCGCACGTTCTGGTGGTTGTACTTGAGCAGGACGTCCTCGATCTGGCTGCGGCAGAGGGTCAACCGGCCGGACTGGTAGCAAAGCTCGGCCAGGAGGTTGCGCGCCTCCATGTTCAGGGGATCGTCCTTGACCGCCTCCTGCAGGCGGTCGATGATCGTTTCGGTCTTGTAGCGTTCGGGGTTGACCCGGTTGATGGCCACGCACCGGCCCGCGAGCCGGGTGAGGTACTCCGCGCGCATGAGGCGGTTGGTGGTCGCCTCGATAAGCGTCTCGAGCGGGGTCACGTCCTCCTGGCCCGACATCTCCGCGATATCGGCCCGGAGCCGCATGGCCGCCAAGTTCTCGGGCTCCATCTCGAGGGCCTCCCGGCAAAGGAGGTCGGCTTTCTCCAGCTCGCCCACCCGCAGCTCCAGGGTGGCCTGCTCGAGTTTTATGATGGCGTTGTCCGAGATGACTTCCGCAATGTCGCGGTATATCTTGAGCGCGTCTTCGTCCTGAAAGCGGATCGCAAGCATCTGTGCGTAGGTGTGCTGGATGTCGACGCGGTCTGGGTTCTCCTTGACGAGCCCCTTCAAAACAGCCTCGGACTCCTCGAACTCGCCAAGTCGCATCAGGTTCTGCGCGAAAGAGTATTTTAGGTCGTAGTCCCGCGGATTGATGGCAAGGGCCTTGCGGAAGGATTCATCCGCCTTTACCCAGTCCTTCTCGAGGATTTCGTACTGCGCGACGAGCGCATGGGGCTTGGCCTTCTCGGGCATCAGGTCGCGCATCCGGAACCACAGGTCGCGAGCCCGTTTCTGCTGGCCGGTCCGCACGTAGCACCAGCCGAGACCCTCCCAGCCGGCCTCCAGCGCGGGGTCGCGCGAGATCGCCTCCTCCAGGAAGGGAGTGGCCTCGGCGAACTCCTCCTCCTGCACGAGCCCGAGTCCGTGATACAGGAGTGCCTGGGCGGGCGTTACCGAGACGTCCGTCTGGCGGGACTCGTCGATTACGCGATTGAACTCGTCCTGAATGGTAGCGGCGCATGCCGAACCGGCGGCCAGGGCCAGCGCCATCGTTATTACCCGTCCATTTATCCTCATCGTGCCTCCTACAGGTTACTTCTTGTCTGGCCAGTATGTCTTGAGCACATCCTCCGCGACGATTTTCGCGCCTTGGAAGGACAGGTGGATGCCGTCCGTGTCGCGCACCGCGACCGCCGCGCCCGTCTTGGAGATGACAGTCTGGGTGTAGCGTCCCGGCCGGATCGTGAGCACCTTGCCCATGTCGTACCTGTGGAACTGGTCACGGTACTTCTCGTCGCCCGCGATCTCTGCGACAATGCCGGCGACGAGCTGCGCGTGCTGCTCGTTGACGTCGGACTTCATCGGCGGCGTAAGCATCCATACGGCGTGGGTTACGCCGTTCGTGTAGAGGGCGGCGAGAAGCTCCTCAATGCGGCGTTTGTACTCGACGCGCCACTCGTCCGTCCCCACCACGGCCATGCTGCCCGAACGGCACTCAAGGTTCTGCCTGTCGTTCGTGCCAAGCGATATGAACGCGGTCTTCGGCTTCACACGCTCGCAGAGTTCCTTTGCCTTCGCAGGCCAGTTGAAGACCGACGGCCGGGCAAGTCCGGAACCGAGCGAAGAAAAAGACTCGGCCGGAGTCACTTCTTTCGCCTTGAATGCCTTCTCCATGCCCTTGCCGAGCATCTTCATCATCGAGTCGCCAATGAAGACGACGGGCTTGTCGAGCTTGACCGACTCCCCGATCTTCGGAGTGTCTGTTTCCGCGCCAGTCGCCGTAATCGCCGCCATCAGGACGGCCGCAGCCATGAATTTCCTTGTCATACTGCCTCCCTTGTTTTTCATTGTAAGTTCTTGCTATTGCATGCTGTCCTCATTGTCGAGCCACCGCCCGCGAACGCGCGCAGCTCCCCGTCGGAGAAAGTCAAGTCGGAGCATCGCCGAGAGACGTGCAACCGGACGCACGAGCGCCTTCGTCGCGTCGCGGGCAACGCCGTAGCCCATGTTCTCGGCGTTCTTCTCCATCGCCGGCGCGTTCATGAGCACCACAAGCGCATAGAACACGGCAAGGCCAGCCGCCGCCACCCGCCAAGTCTTGTTCCTTCCTTCAGTGTCCTTCATGTCCACGCCTCCTTCAGAACTGGAAATAGATGAACGGAGCCACGCCTTCGGGGGCGAGTCCCAGGATTATGGTAAACACGACCGCCGCTAGGCCGCCCTGCACCCACACAGGCCACCTGCGCACATGGTCGGTGAGCCGAGCGAGCCGCGCTCCATCGCAGAGCTGCAGGGCGAAGCCTACCGCCAGCACCGCCGCGCCAGCCATCACCGGCAGCGTGGATTCCGCGCCTACGGCCCTGAACGCATTGAGGACCCCCATGAAGGTCTCCATGCCGCCTGCGGAACCCGCCCTGAAGAGAATCCACAGGAAGGCGACCACGTGGAACACGAATATCCGCGCAAGCCACTTCGGCGGGCGGAAGGAAACGAGTCGGCCGAGCATGCGCTCCACCGCCAAGAGCGCACCGTGCAGGATTCCCCACAGCGCAAACGCCCAGCCCGCCCCGTGCCAGAGCCCGCCCAGGAACATGGTGAGCATGAGATTCACATAGGTTCTCGCCTTCCCCCTGCGCGAGCCGCCAAGGGGGATGTAGAGGTAGTCGCGGAGCCACGACGAGAGCGAGATGTGCCAGCGGCGCCAGAACGTCTTGAAGCTGTCGGAGAAGTAGGGCGCGTCGAAATTGATCGGGAACTCGAAGCCCAGCAGCAGCGCGCAGCCGATCGCGATGTCGGAGTAGGCCGAGAAGTCGCAGTAGATCTGCAATGTGTAGGCGTACACGCCCATGAGCGCGTCGATGGTGCCGAAATCCTCCGGCATGGCGAAGAGCGGGTCCGCGAGGTTCGCGGCGAGGTAGTCCGCGATGACCATCTTCTTGAAGAGCCCAATGAGGATGAGCACGCCCGCGCGCGCGGTATCCAACTTCGTCCCCGTTCCAGGAAGGTTCTCCATCGCCGGGACGAGGTGGCTCGCCCGGACGATCGGCCCGGCCACGAGCTGCGGGAAGAAGGCCAGGTAGTTCGCGAAGTCGATCCAGCGCCTCGCGGGTTTGACCTCGCCGCGCGCCACGTCAATCACGTAGCTCAGCGCCTGGAATGTGTAGAAGGATATGCCCACGGGGAGGACGATCGTGTCCAGAAACGGCTGTGCCGACTCCAGGAAGGCGATCCACGCATCGCCTCGGCCGAGCCAGCCGGCCACCTTCACCCCCAGCGGGGCGACCGCCCCGTTGAAGAGGAATCCCGTGTACTTGAAGAACACGAGCACCCCGATGTTGAGCGCGACCGCCAGCGCCACCGGCAGTCGGCCCGCCCGCTCGCCTCTCCCAGCCATCCACAGGGCGAAGCCATGGTTGATGATTGAGGACGCGAGCAGCATAAGCGCAAATGGCCAGCTCCACCAGCCGTAGAACACCAGACTCGCGGCAAGCAGCACCAGCTTCCGCAGCGAGACGAACCACCTTTCGCAGCCTGCATGCCGCTCCGCCAGCGCCGCCAGGCCCCAGTTGAGGCCGAAGACGACCGCGAAGAACACGGCGAATGTCAGGGTCGGGAACAGCATCAGCCCTCTCTCCCCCTTGGCATGACCACGAGCGTCGGCTTCGCCCCCGTGCAGCTCGTGCCGGCGGGGGAGTCCTTCCACTTCTCGAATTTCTCCGCCTGGGTCTCCCAGGTCGCCTGGCCCGTCTGCAGGTAGAGACTGCCGCGCTGGAGCTCGTGCAGCACCACCTTGTCGTTGGTCTCAACAGCCTCCGCGAGCGGCTTGTCGCTCTGGATCAGAACGACGTTCGCGAACAAGGCCTCGAGCGCCTTCTCCATCTTCGTGCACCACTCCGCCCCGGGAAAACGCCTCACCCGCAGGCACAGGCCATCTAAGCCGAACTTCTTCATATAGGCGATGACGTCCGCAGGTTCGGGGTCGTTGTAGTAGCCGAGGTCCACGACTGGCATGAGCCGCAGACGGTGGTAGCGCGCGAAGACGCGCAGACCGTCCAGCGAGCGAGCGTCTGGAGAAGAGAGAGCTCGGTCCACCGACTGCTGGCCGACGACCGGCGCAATCACGCCTATGTCATCCACCCGTGCGTGAAGGGCCGCAAGAACGTCTCGCATCGGCGCGGGCTCGGATGTGCCCGCTTCCGTGGTGGTCGGCAGCAGATCCATGACGACGATCGTCGGGCTCATCGGGCCGGACGACAGCACCTTGAGACGCGTTTGCGCCATGCCCGTCTCGGATGCGGAGGCCGCCACCCCCCACCAGCCATAGCCAAGCGCGCGCGGAATCTCGAGGGGCGTGGAGAACACGTGCCTGCCGTTGTAGTAGCCGATTGCGCCGTCGCCGCGAATCTCCAGCCGAAGCGTGAGGTCGTCTTTCGGGCGGACCCACAGGACGCTGTCCAGCACCCGTGGCTCGCCGTTCTGCCATGCCTGGATGCGCAGGAAGCCGTCGCTGTCGAACCCGAAGCGCACCATACCCTTCGTCGAACGCCGCGCATAGAGCCAGAACGCGCCAAGAGACTCGTCTATCCTCGCCTCCACGAACCCGTCGCGGAATAGGTCGCTGCGCTTGAGCCTCATGTTGGTCTCGGATGGGTCGGGCAGCCCCGGCAGCAGGTATTCGCCGCCGATCAGCGCCCCGTTGTTGCCGAAAATCTCCCAGTTGTCGGAGAGACCGGACTTAGAGAAATCCTCGACAATGGGCTGTTCGAGCGGCATCAGCGTCATGTAGTTGCGCCTCACCAGGCCGTTCTTGGAATCCCTCGCCACACGCCGCAGGAAGTCGAACGCCGCACTAGACTCCGGAAACGTCAAGAGCCCGGAGTCCTCGATCTTGCGACGGAACCACATCAGGTTCTGGCTGTTGGGCGCGACCATGCCGATGATGTGCCGCAGGTTGTCGTAGCGTTCGGGCGCCTCGTTGAGGTAGCCGTGCAGCGCCACCCTGATGTCAATGTTGTCTGGCTGGCGTCCGACCCAGTCCTCGAGAATCGCGCGCGCGTCCGCGCGCAACCCCCTGTGGTCAAGCCAACGCGCCTGCGCGAGGGCGATTTCGCGGTTGAGGGGGAATGCCTTCGCGTACCTGTCCAGCATCTCGCGCGCCTCGTCCTCGGCCTTGCCGGTCGTCATCAGGTAGTCGGCGAAGTCCGTCACCACGCCGATGCGCGAGGGGTCGAGTTCGAGGGCCTTGCGGTAGGCCGCCGCCGCATCGTCGCCACGCGTCTCGCGGACGTTCAGCCGCGCCTTGTATTCCCATGCGTCAGCGCTCGTCGGCATCGCCTCCGTCCAGCGCTTGGCGGCGGCGTCAGCCTCAAGGAAACGGCGTTCGGCGAGGAGCCGCTCGGCCCGGACGACGAAGTCCGGATCGCCGGGCTGCGATTCCTGCGGCTTCGCGTCGATCTTCGCGAGCTGGTAGTAGTTGACAGAGCCCTTGTCGTTCGGCACCACCGACAGGAGTCCGTGCATGCGCTTCCAGAGGACAGGCGTGACCACCGAGCCGTCTGCAGCCACCACGGCCACGCCCGGCAGCGTGTCAAGAAAGCCAACCGCCAGGTTCCCCGCCACGAACGACGTCGGGAACCTGACCGCTACCGGCATGTTGGTACACCCCGTATCCTCGCGGAACGACGCAATCCAGCTGCGCATCAGCGGCAGGGCCGTCTCCTCCAGCTCGCTCGCGTCGATGTAGAGCCCCGCGAAACCGCCGTCCTTGAACGCCTCCGCCGACGTTTCCCGCGGGATGTTGCCGAACGGGTTCTTCCCGGAGAGCTTCAGCCGCGGCCATACGCCGCAGAACGCCTTGGCCGCCTCGATCTTGATGACGTCGAGATCCTCCACAAGCTGGAAGCCGGCCATGCCGTCGCTCGCCGAGAACCACGGCGGCGCGATTCCGCTGTACCTGAAGGCCTGCCGCTCAAGCTCCGCGAAGACGTCCGTCTTGTCGCGCATCGACTCCGCGTCCCAAAACGCGAAACGCGGCAGCGGCGCCCTGAGACGCGCGGACACGATCTCCACTTCCGCCTCGCCAGGACGTCCGCTCCAGACGCCCGCGCCGACAAAACCGGGCTTAGGCCGAGGGTTCCCAAGGCTCACGCCCCCACCGAAGAGCATCCGCCCGTCCAGCATCGTGAAAAGCGCGCCGTTGCGCATGACGAGAACGAGCGAGTGCTCGCGGCCCGTGCCGATGGGGGAATCCAGGAATTCAGCGGCCAGCCTTTCGCCGGACGCGCGCTCCGGCCGGTTGCGCGTCAGGATGACAGAGCTGTCCTTTCCGAACGTGAGCATCACCGTGTCGTCTTCGGCCACGTAGTTCATGAACACGGTGAAGGCACCTCCCTCCATGCGGAACTTGATCTCAAACGAGCCTTCAGCAAAGGCGTTGGAGCCCATCACCAGCGCCTTCGAGCCGGTGGTGGAGCCTTTGTCGGAGACGACCGGGTCGTCCGGGGCCTTTGCCCGCAGGTAGACGGAGGTGCTGTCGGCATCTGGCATGCACTCGCCCCAGATCGCGCGCCACCTTTCCTTTTCCACGTCGCCCGCCTTCGGCGAGTCGTTCCAGCCGCCGGGTATCTCGCGCGGCCACACGCCGTCAAGGATGCGCACCAGCTCGTCGGCGCTCCACGCGGGATCCACCTTGAGCCGCGCAAGGCGGCGCGGGTCGGAGAGGGCGTCGTTGTAGCCGAAGCCGTCGATGATGAACCCCATGTCGTAGAAGTCCTCCACCGCCTTGAGGTTGGCTTCACGCAGTTGCCTGTTGTGCGCCTCGAACTGTCCGTAGTTCCCCATGGGGAAGAAGAACGCCCGCGCCGCACAGCCGAGCTTGTTCGTGAAAAACGAGACGGCCGTGGCATGGTCGGCGCGGATGCGCCTGTCGAACTCCTCCAAGGTTTCGAATCGCGAAAGATCCGGCAGCCACTCGGGAGAGGAAAAGAACATCGCCGTTCGTCCGTCCGCGCCCGCAGCGACCTCCCCCGTGCCGTGGTCGGACTCCGCCGCCAGCTCCCACGTGGGGCTTGATTTCATGTGCTTCAGGTACGGCGCGAGGATGACCCCCTCCACCTCCTTGCGCACGTCGTCAGTCACCACCCCCATGACGGCATGCCAGCGCCGCTTCTCCAGTAGGCTGCCGGTGGTGAAGTACGAGCTTCGCCGCGAGTTCTCGAACGTGATCAGCAGCGACTTGGCGGGGAGTCGGCGCCCCTCCTTGTAGAACCTCGCCACGTCTTCGAGCGTGATCGGGGTGTACCCCGCCGCCGTCAGCGCGTCCAACTGCGAAGCGAACTTCTTCGTCGAGACGAAGTCCCCGCCGACATCCGGATTTGTCGTGACGCCGCCGTAGGCGATGGCCACGAACGAATCGCTCGTGCGCTTTGCCATGTCCAGCGCCGCCTTCTGGATACGCTCGCGCCGCTTCCAGTAGATGCTGTTGAACACGCCCCATGTCGCCACCCCAAGGCACACGAGGCCGAGCAACACTAGCCAGGCGGTGCGGTTCTGGTCCTTGCGCATTGCCTGCGGACGCGCCCACCCGCTGCCCGCCACCTTGGCGGAGTCGGAATTGTTCGGATTCTCGCTCATCCTCTCGTACCCCATTTCTTGCCGTCAAGCGTCAGGAAGCCCCAGTAGGTCTGCCAGCCGAAAAAGAAGATGTAGGAAAGCGTGAACAGGACCCCGGCATACCACCATCTGCGGCCGCTCGTGATCCAGAAGTGGAGACACCACACCAGCGTGATCGTGAGGACGCCGATCACGTACGACGGATGCAGCGTCCCCTCCTGGAGGGGCGCGATGACAAGCGCCTGCACCATCACGACTGGCTCGACAATCGGCATCCACATCATGGCGTACCACGAAAGCGCGGGAACGGGGTGCTTGCGCCACATGAACTTGCCCGTCTTCCAGATTTCGCGCAGGTAGGATCTCACCCACCGCGCCTGCTGGCGCGCGTACTGCTTCCACCCCTCGGGGCAGATTGTCGTCGCGAGCGCCTGGTCGTCGTAGAGGATCTTGTAGTCCCTCAGTATGAGGTTCGTAAGCGAGCGGTCGTCGGCGTAGTTTCCGTGCTTGCCCCACACGGTCGCGTTGATCCAGTCGTCCATCACGGAGAGGACGCACGTCCGCCTGTACGCCGAAAAGCATCCGGGCAGGCAGCTCACGGTGCCGAATACGCTTTCGGCCGCCTTCATGATCTTGTACGAGAAATAGTACCTTACGTCCTGCATCCGCGTGAGCATGTTGACGTTCGCGTTCTCGATGTCGCAGTGGCCGGAGATGCCGCCCACCGTCGGGTCCACGAAGCCCTGCATCAGCTTGTGGAGCGAACCCGGGAAGACGAAGGTGTCCGAATCCACGCACACCATGAACTCGCCGCGCGCGAGGAACGTCGCCACCCCCCAGCCGTGGCAGAGGCCGCGGTTCTTCTCGAAATTCACCAGCACAAGCCCCGGATGGTTCGTCTGCGCCTCCTGCATGTGGACGAGCGAATCGTCCGAGGAGCCGTCGTTGACGCACACGACCTCAAGCTTGTCCAGCGGATAGCCCGAGGAGAAGATGCGCTCCAGGGTCTTGCGGATCGCCGCGCCCTCGTTGAAACACGGCACCAGCACCGTCAGCGTCGGCTCGAAGTCGGCTTCGGCCGGCGCCTTGTAGAAGGCGGCGAAGATGAATCGCGTGATAACGAAGGCGCCGGCGATGATGGAGTAGATCGACACGAGCGGCTGGTAGAAGTAGTTCTCGATGCTGTTCAGCTGCAGCGTCACCGCCCATGCCAGCAGGCCCACTGCGCCGATCGCCACGATGAAGCCGAATATGAAATGCGGAGGATGGTAGATCGCCTTAAGGCGCGCCTTCACCTCTTCCTGGGAGGGTGGCTCCATCGGCGGGGCGACCGTGCGCTCCTGCGTGCTCTGCACCATCGCCCGACGACAATAGGGACAGATCGTTGGCGGGGTCTTCCCTATGGTCTGTACTTCAATCAAACAGTGCGGGCACCGACTGGAGCGCACCTCCACCGAATCTCGGCGGCGGCTCCCGGAGTCGGCGGGGCGGCTCCCGGTGCTGGCAGAGCGGGGACTGGACCGCGTGAAAAAACTACGCGTTCCTCCTCCCCCTGCCGTAGCTGTCCTGTCAGTTGTCATCTAATCAGAGACCACCTCCGTCAAAGGCCGTATCACACGCGCCCGCATCCCTGATGGTGAAGGTCCAGCCTCTTTTGAAGACGAATGCGACGGCTGGTTGTTCCAGTCGTCCAAGGCAGCCTTGCGGCATCCCCGTCGGTATTTTTAAATTCGGGGGGGGGGGGGGGGAAATATCTGCAGTTTTTTTCCATAGCCTCATAGCTCACCCCTTCTGCCATCCGCCGCAGATTCCACTCTGCTTTGAAAGAAACATGGGAAAGCCCTTCAAGGGTTATCCCATGAAGAGTCAAATACTTCCTATCTTTCTGCTCTATCGCAGGAGGTATGTCGATCTTTATGTCCATTTCACAGTAATTACAAGACTTTTTCACACAGTTCCCAGTCCAACCCACGGGGATTGAACCGACCGCGAACACCCTGTGTCAATCCAGCAATTGCCATTTTGAATATTATACCATATTTCCCTCCCCCCGTTCAAGCACGACCACATGGTGATTTAGATCATTTTGATTCCCGATGAGATTTGGGGAAGATTTGGGGACAGCTCCTTGAACGTCTTTATGAACTCGCTTACGTCGTTCATCCG
>CACYNF010000071.1 GCA_902775595.1 uncultured bacterium
AAGGATGGTTGGTTTTTGCTCGCGGTTGCGTGGCGGTTGGTTGTGTCCGTGTCGGGTTAGGAAATGGTTGAATTAGCGTTGAGGTTGCCGAAGGGCGGGCGAATGTCCACACTGCCACCTCTATCTCAAGCCGTAATCCTAAGATTGCACTTTTTACCTGCGGCCGCGCTTTACGCGGCCGCAGGTAGACTTGCCGCCGGCTCGCCTAAAGCACTTCCATCGCAAGCGCTATCACCGGCGGCATCGTGAAGATGCTGAGGAGCGTAGTGCCGCTGACAAGCCCCACGGAAAGGTCGACGTCGCGGCTGAACTTCGACGCAAACATCGAGACCATCGCCGCGACCGGCGCGGAAGCCGCCGTCACGATCGCGAGCATCATCTCGCGGGGGAAGTGCGAGCGCAGTGGATACAACAGCGCGAGAAGCGCAAGCGGAAAGACGACAAGACGGACGGCCGCAGCGAGATAGGCGCTCGGCATGCGCACGACGCGGCGGAAGTCCGCGCCTGCGAGATAGAAGCCGATCACCAGCATCGCAAGCGGCGTGTTGAGCCCGGCGAGAAGGCCTATCGGCGTCTTGAGGATTGCGGGAAGCGAGAGGGACGCGAAGAAGAGCGGCAGCCCTATCGCAATGCCGACGGTGCCGGGGTTTACGACCATCGGCCGCAGCGAACGCCACCTCTCCTTAAGTTCGAGTTTCGAGTTGGAGTTGGAGAGTGGAACTTTACCCCTCATTTCGTAAAGTCCCCAGCTCCACATGAAGAAGTTGAAGACGACTACGTAGACGATTCCGTAGAAGACTCCCTCCGCCCCGAGAATCGCCTGCTCAAGCGGAATGCCCATGAAGCCCGCGTTCGAGAACACCATCGCAAGGCGCAGAACCGGGCGCGATCTGTCGTCGCCGCGCGAAAAGAGGCGGGCGAACAGGATGATTGCGACATGCGCGAAGGCGGCGATTGCGAACGCCCAGAAGAAGCCGTGCATCATAGACGGGTCGAAAGGCCGCTGGAAGGAGTCGATGATGAGAGATGGCGTGACGACGAGAAGAAGGACGTTGACAATCCCCTTCATGGACGCCTCGTCGACGAGGCGAACGCGGCGGCAGACCGCCCCAACCGCCATAAGGGCGAAGAGCACGCCGACCTGCGCCGCGACTGTAGCCAAATTCTGCATTCCGCGTATTATACCATTTTGATATAATACCGCGCGATGACCAGACAAAGCAAAATCACATTGACTCTCGGCGCGGCGGTAGTCGTGCTGCTCGCCGCCCTTGCCTCATGCGTAAAATACTGACAAGATTCACGATCGTGCCGATCACGCTGCTTGCAGTCGCCGCCCTCGCGGCCGGCGGGCTCCTCGCCTTTCTTGCGTGGCGCGACCGCGAGGCAGTCTCGTTCGCCTCTTCGGTCGTGAGCGAAAACTCCCCCATTGCGGAACTCGCGACGCGCAAGATCGTCTGGAAGGTCGTGCACATCGGCTCGACCGTCTCGACCGACACGGTGCGCGAGACGGTCTACACCATCAAGGCGGGCTATGACCTCTCGCAGGCCGAGACGCCCGTCGTCGACAAGGAGGCGAAGACCGTGACGCTGACGCTCCCGCCGCCGAAGATCATCTCCATAGACCACTTCCTCCAGCGCGAGGCCTTCGAAAGAAAGACGCTCGTCGAGCGCGTCTTCGGAGAGAACCGCGACGACGGGAAGGCCGACCGCGAGGACATCGTGCAGCTCGCCTCGGACTGCGACAAGTTCGCGCTCCTCTCGGCCGAGAACCTGCGCGAGTCCGTAGTCGCTCTGATTGCGAACCGGCTCCGCGACGCCTGCGGCTACGAACTCGTCGTCCAGGCCGGTCTCGACATCCCCGCGAAGGTCATGTTCAACGCCTACTTCGAGGAAAAGGGCGTCGACTTCCGGCTGCAATGAAGATGAAAGTCAGCTCCGTAGCGTTCGCAATGCTGCTTGCCATTTTCGCAACAAGTGCATGTGCAGAAAGACTCCAAATCGACATCGCGGCTCTCGCCGCAAGCACAAATCAGTACACATCTGAAAACAAGGTCGCTACGACAAACGGCTGGACGCTTTTCGCCATAGACTCATACGCAGGCAAGCCGAACATACGCCTCTCGGAAAAAGGCGACTATCTGTTTTCCCCCACTTTCAGCCAACGGGTGCTAAGCATTGAACTAAAGGTTAAGTCGTCTTCTCTGTCGGGGCGGCGTCTTGCGTTTATTCCCATTTACGATGGCGTCCCCTCGGAAGATGCAACGCTCTGGTCGCTATGCAACTACTCGCCGAATAAAGACACGTATGTAGCGCAGACAAACTTCTTCCCAAGAGCCGCAGATGTCCGTTCATTCAAAATGACCTTTGACAGTGGCGGTGGTTCAACGGGATGGGGAGTTTCGGAAATGACGATCGTCACTGACGACACCCCTGTCCTAACGCCACCGACCAATCTGTCTGCAAGCTACATCAAGGGAACACGATTCCGCCTTTCATGGACGAATCCTGAAAATGCAGTGTCGAACAGGATTGAGGTGTTGGAGATCGTTGAGACCGAAACCAGCAGCGGAAGTATTCTCGAATATGACTTTAACGATTTCACGAACAACAGCGGCAGCGCAACAGACATAACAGATGATTTTACGAATGCGATTCCTGCATTCGCAGGCTCGTCTTTGATACGCCTACCTGCGAACACAAACGGAATCATTCAAATTTCAAAGGACACCGCAAAGGGATATCTTGTTCATTCGGGATTCGCCGACTACTCGAGTATGTCGCTCGCCATGTCCATTAGGCGACCGACTTCAGACCACGGCAAGACTTTCGGAATTGGCTACTTGTCGGCAGAAGGCACGACTAACGAGTTTGCCACATTTTCACTGGAAGTTGAATTTCGTACCAACACAGTGTCGCTTGCAAGTGTTCCTGCAAACGCAAGCATCATTCTAAATACGCAAGGCGCTAACTCCAAACGTGTTGTTTACATTGATTACATGGCATTCATAGGCGATAGCCTGTCAACAGACCTCTCGACCAATCTCGTCAAGACCGCGTTTGTGACTAATTCCACGATGTATTGCGCCCGAGACCTAAGCCCTCGGACGCAATACATCGCGAGAATCACCGCTTTCGACGCCGAGGGGAACGAATCATCGCCATCAGAGCCGCTCCTCGTGTCCACGACCGGCACGGAACTTCCGTTCACCGTGCGTATTCGCTAGCCGCGCGTTCGCGGCTATTTCCCCGGCCTTTCCGTCCGGCCGATTCCAAGCCCGTTGAAATGCGTATGTTTGCCGCTTTCGGACACGCAGACGGTCGAGACCTCGCCGAGAAGCTCCTTGCTGGCGTAGGCGCGGACGGAAAGTCCGTCGCCGGACGAGAGCCGCAGCGTAACGCGTTCGCCGTCGCCGAGAGAGACGAAGCCGCGTTCGTGCAGCCCATCCGCGTCGCTGACGACAAGATGGACGCCGTCTGCGCGGCGCACAACAAGAATGTACCCGTGCGCGCTGCGCCAGAGGACAAGCCCATCGCCCTCCTTCGCGTCCGCAAGCGTCTCGTCGAACGCAAAACCCCTCAGCCGCCTTACGCGAAACGCGCGCCCCTTCGCCTTGACGATGCACTCCTCCTCCGACGTCGCGACACGACCCTCGATAAGATGCGCGTCGTCGTACGCGAGCTCTCCGTCCTTCCACTCCGCGCGGCACGCAAACGTCTCGCGCCCGAGCGTGACGCGCCGGTCGGCTCCTATCGGACGCTTCCCGAGAAAGACGGCATAGAGGCCACCGTCGCGAGCCTCTACTATGTCTGAGTGTCCCGTCGCCTGGAGCGGGCTCTCCTTCCCGCGGTCGCGGCGCGTGACGAGAGGGTTCGACTTCTGCGGCAGATACGGGCCCCACACGCTCTTCGACTTGAGCGCCGTCGCCGCATGGTTGAAGTCCGTACCTCCCTCCGCGATCACGAGACGGTATACTCCGTCCTTCTTGTAGACATGCGGCCCCTCCGCCCACTGCGCCCCGGGGAAGACGCCGTCCGTGACGTATTCGCGCCGCCCGACGAGCTGACCGGAGGCAAGGTCGATCTCCTGCAGGTATATCTCGATGTGCCCCTCCCGATTCGGCTTGCGCGCAGGCATGGTCGCCGTCCAGTAGACCTTGCCGTCGTCGTCGAAGAAGAGACTCGGGTCGATTCCCCCGTCCGCCGCCTTTACATGGACTGGTTTCGTCCACGGTCCCGCCGGATCCTTCGCCGTGGTCAGGTAGTTGCGAGACTCCCGACCATGGAATGTGAAGGTCATGTAATACGTTCCGTCGCGGAATCGGATCGTCGGCGCCCAGACCCCGTCGTCGTCCGTGAACTCGTCGCCCGGCTCGATGACGGCCGCGATATCCGGCAGCGCGTGGCCTACACGCGACCAAATGCGGAAGTCGTCGCTGCGGTAGACAGGCAGCCCCGGACTCCACATGAATGTGCTCGTCACGAGATAATAAGCGCCGTCCGCGCCTCTCGTCACGCTCGGATCTGGATGGAAGCCGCTCAGAAGCGGCGTGACCTCTGCGGCTGCAGACAGCCCCGCGACCGCCGCTACGGCCGCAAATGCAAACACGGTACTTCTGATTTTCATCGACACTGCCTCCAGTTCTCCTCGTAGGGTTTTCTGAATTATACCATTTTCTCGGCCCGAAGCGCAGGATACATTTGATATACTATTGCGCATGGACGGCAAGAACCAGCGCCAGTCGGCTCAACCTGCCAAGCTCGCCATCGTCGGCGGAGGCGCAGCGGGAATGTTCGCCGCGGCGGTCGCCGCGGAGCGCGGCGTTCCATGCCTTCTCTTCGAGCGCAAGGCGCGTCTCGGCTCGAAGGTGCTGATGACCGCGAACGGCCGCTGCAACTTCGCGAAGGACATCTCGCCCGAGCAGTTCCTGAATGACATTTCGCGCGGCGGAATCGCCGCGCGGTGCGCCGAGTTCGTCGCCGAGGCGGTGCGCGAATGTCCTCCGCGGCAGATCTGCCGCGGGTTCCAGTCGCTCGGCGTGAGGACGAAGCGAATGACCGACGGACGGATCTTCCCGGCGGACGAAAAGGCGGCGACGATAGTTCACGCCTTCGGCGACCTGCTGCGCGACGAGGAGGTGCCGATCATCACGAACTGCCCGGTGAAGGAGATCGAGCGCATCGCGGGCGGCGGACGGGCGAGGCTCCGCGTCGTGACGAGGAATTTCTCGGTCGAGGCCGAGAACATCCTTCTCGCGACAGGCGGCGCGAGCTATCCGAAGACCGGTTCGGTCGGCGACGGGCAGCGCTTCGCGCAGGCGCTCGGCCATTCGCTCGTTCCGTACCGCCCCGGGCTCATCGGCATGGAGACCGCCGATCCCCGCGTCGTCCGCCTCGCCGGACGCAGGTTCGAGGACGGGCTCGCAAAAGTGCTCGACGAAACCAGGCGCGTCCTTTTCGAATATCGCGGAGAAGTCGACTGCGAGCGCTTCGGACTCTCCGGCGCGGCGATCTACAACGCACAGCGGTTCATCGAGCACTGGATGCGCGAGAAGGACACAGCGGCACGGCTCTCAGCCGAAGTCTCCTTCGGGCGCGAGACGGTCAGGCTCGACAGCCTGCGGCCTCGTCCGCTAAAGGAGTCGATCGTGACGATCGGCGGCGTTGATACGGGAGAAGTCGACCCGCATACGATGCAGTCCAAGATCGTGCCCGGACTCTACTTCGCCGGAGAGGTTATGGACATCGACGGCCCGACCGGCGGCTACAATCTGACACTCGCCTTCGCAACAGCGCGCAAGGCAGTCGCAAGCATCGCAAAAAAGGAGAAGACGCCATGAACCGTACAACATTTCAAGTCGGAACCTTTGAGGTAAACTGCTCTATCATAAGCGAAAGCGACAAGGCGATTGTCGTCGATCCCGGCGCAGAGGCGACGCGCATACGCGCGGAGCTAAAGAAACAGGGGCTCGGCCTCGCGGCAGTTCTTCTCACCCACGCGCACTTCGACCACATCAGCGCGATTCCGGAGCTGCAGCGGGCATACCCCGATCTTCCCGTCTTCATCAGCGATGCGGACGCAAAGATAATATCTCATCCTTTCAACCAGTTTCCGCCCGACTACCCGCTGGTGGCAGAGCTTAAGAACGTCAAAAGCGCAAAGGAGCTGGGGTCGTTCCTCGCAGGCATCGGCTGGACGGCGACCGTCAATGTGATAGACACTCCCGGCCACACGCCAGGCGGCGTCTGCTACCTCTTCAAGACAAGCGACGGCAAGCCGGCGACGCTCTTCTCCGGCGACACGCTCTTCTGCGGTTCGGTCGGACGCACCGACTTCCCCGGCGGCGACATGGCGACGCTGCAGGAATCTCTCGAAAAGCTGAAAGGCCTTCCCAAAGACACTGTAGTGGTTCCCGGCCACGGAATCGAGACGACAATCGACCGCGAGCTCGCGTCAAATCCCTTCCTGCAATAACCGACTCCCGTTCTCTGTGGCTAAAACCTTCGGCGAAGGCTTTCATGCGCCGCCACCAACCGCGCCCCAGCGTCAGCGCGAGAGGATCCGACGCCTCTTCATCAGGCGTTCAACCTAAAAGATATTGGCCACAAAGAACAGGAGTAGACAGGAGAAGAGCATACTCCACATTCCGGTTTTGCTCGCTACAGCATATACAGTATAGCTTATATAGAAGACCCTCTGATCAGGGCAAATGGCCGTCCCGCAGGATCTTGTCCGACAGGAAAACGGGCGGGCGGGCATCCTTGCTCCCGTCACGCAGGCGAAAGACAACGTTCTCCGAGGAAAAACCGTCGACGCGATCCACGTACAGACCGAAGGCCGGAAGGATCGACGGAGAGAACATCGTGCATTCGGGATAACATTCGGAGACGTCCGGCACGGGCATCTCCATCGCCTGCTGCGAGGCGACCTCGTCCGTTCCTGGGCATTCGATGTCGATGTTCTTGAGGGTCACGTTCCGCACATGGCATCCGTCCACACCCGAGATGGAAGAAGCGACCGGCGTCTCGCTCCGCCCGCAAACGTTCTCTATCAGGATGTCGCGGAAGAGATACTGTGTGCCCGGCGGCGTCCCGCAGTCCCGCCCCTTCCGCGTGCCGGCGCGGACGAAGATCGGCGCAATGAAGCCGGACACCTTGAAGTTCCGGGCCGTGACCTTCTCGACGCATCCTCCGTCGACGCACTCGATCGCAATGGCGCCAAGTCCCCCGCCGGCCGGCAGGTGCAGGAGTTCGGGTCGGTAGAAGTGCGGCTTGCCGAAGTTAATCGACCCAAGGCGGTTGTCGGTGAAGTCCCGTGTAGGAGCCTCGCAAACGATGGTGTCGAAGAGAACGTTCCTTATCGTCCCGTGCGTCGCCGTTCCGATCTTGCAGCCATTGCTATGCGACCTTGCTCGACAGTTGCGCACCGTGACGTTCTCGACGGTGAAGTCCGGGTTGTTGGACTTGATGCAGTAGGCGTCGTCACCGGCGTCGACATGGCAGTTCTCGACCAGGACGTCACTCACCTCGATGTCAAACCCGTCATTGTTCGAGTTGGCGTGGCTGTCTACGGTCACTCCCTCGATGCGCACGTGCCGACAGCACTTGAGCACGACGCTCCAGCAGGCTGCGTCCCGCAGCGTGAAGCCGGAGAGCCGGATGTTCTCCGAATCGGCGAAGAAGACGCCTCGGGCGCGCAGCCCCTCCTGGTTGCCGCCATAGTCCTCGGGAATCTTCCACGCCGAGCCGTTTCCGAAGATTTCGCCTTCCCCGGTGATCGCCACGTTCGTGACGCCAATGGCCGATACGATGGCGCTCCACGTCCCCTCGGAATAGGGCAGCGTCGTCACGCGATAGTGCTCGAGTCCGACCAGACCCTCGAGGACGGCCCCGCGTTCGAGATGCAACGTCACGTTGCTCCGGAGATCCAGCTGTCCGACGAGATGCCGTCCCGCCGGAACCGTCACCTGTCCGCCCCCCTCCCGAGCTGCTTCGTCGATCTTCGACTGCCAGGCCTGCGTCTCGCCCGCACCGTCGTCATCCGTCGGCTGCGCAACCGGACCAATCGCCGGCCGGGCGTCCTGGCCGTTCTCAATCCAATAGACCGGCGAGTCGGACAGTGCGACCGCGAACGCCCCGTCCGCATACGGCATCTCCACGGTCTCGCCGTCCAGGTTGAAGAAGGAAACGGCCTCGCGTGCGGCTGACAGGCGATGGACTTTCTCATTCCCGACCGACCACAGCGCGCCCGCACGACGTCCGTCCGGACGCCGCCAGGCGGGAAAGTAAAAGCCGTCGCGCTGCCAGGCGCCCGACTCGTTGACGCTACCTGCCGGACGCATCCGCGTCATCGTTCGATAGGCGTGCGCCGCCGGCTTTTCACGCAAGTCCAGACGATGGATGCCGAAGTGGGACTCTCCGTAGTGCGGCTCACGCTCCGTCGACGCAAACTCGTAGACAAACGTCTTCTCGATGCCGCTGAACGCCGCAATCAGGTTGCCGCGAACGGTGTAGGACGCCTGGTCCGCCTCGGTAACGGTCGATCCGATGTTCGGCGTCGCCGTCCCGTCAATGACAACAGCACCCTTCATGTCGCCATAACGGTACGTGCCGACGCAGATCAGCTCGTCCGTCCCGTTCATGCGCGACATCATCGGCACAAGACGATCGCCATCTTTCAGGAGATCCCGACGGAGCCATCGTATCGACCCTCCGGCAAAACGCCCTTTCGGCCGTGCAGCTTCAAGGCGGATGTCCTCCGGGCGAAACCGTCCGTAGGGCGGAAAGGCCGAACCATCGTGATGGGATCGCGTTAACACACGTAGCTTCGCCGCATCCGCCTTGCCGTTTGTCCCAGGCTCCCTGACATATCCGCCCTTCCCGTCAGGCACCATACGATAGGCAAACGGCATGCCGCCGACAATCACCACGATGCCGCCGCCTTTCACGAAATCGACAACCGCCGGAAACGAATCGGATGCGTATGACTCGTCCGGGGGAAACGCCACGACGTCGAAATTGCCGGCCGACAGTTCGGCGGCCAGCCGACTAGCCGGCACAAGCATCACTTCCGTGCCCGGATTCCGCCTGAACTCATTGCACAAGGACGAGAACATGCGCTCTCCCATGTTCGACGGGAAGACATCGACGCACGCGATGCGTTTCGTCGCAAATCCCTCCTCGGCAAGTTCCGCCAGCGAGGCGGCGATGATGCCAGGCGTCGGCAATGAGGCCTCAGGGGTCGTCCAGCCGAGCTCGGTGATCCAGATTGGCTTGGCCGAATCCCCAAATTCCGCCATCACATTCCGCGTCTCCGCAAGCAACCGCTCTAGCTCTCCTTCAGGCGGTCGCGGATTGGTGTAGGGATGGATGTTCATGATGTCAAACCAATCCTTGGCGCCTGCCCTGTAGACCGCCCGCATTTTCTCGGGGTGCACTCCGGCAAAGCCGCTGATGGCGACCTTGACGGACGGATCAAACGCCTTGACCGCCCGATAGCTCGCCGAAAGGAGCCGCACATAGTCCGCCGCGGCCTTCGCCATCTGCTCGCCGTCGTGTCTTGCGTTCCAGCGTCCGTCGACCTCATTCCATATCTCCACGACGCTGAATCGTCCGTTGTAGCGCCTCATCGCATTGGTGACAAAATCGACATACGAGTCAAGGTGATCCCAGGCCGGCGTCGCCCACTCCGCATGGTAGCCGAACATCGGCAACACGGCGATCCCCTCGGCCTGGGCGTCGTCCATGACCTTGTCCCAGCGCGAATAGTCCCAGCTGTTGGAGGTCGGACGGATCATCGCCGTCGTGAAATCCGTCCGCAGCCACCCCATTCCCAGCGCCCTCATCTTCGCCATGGTCGCCCGGGAATACGGAAACTCCCCATGGGGCAAGTGCGCACACGCGCCATAGGGACCACCGAACCCTGCCGTTGACGCAACCAATGGCGTCACGGCAACCAACATCAATAGAAATCGCATCATGGCTTACCTCACGAACAGGACTAAACCGAGGCGCGAGGCAACCACCTGAACGGCACCCGGCATGGGCTTCCCGTCGAAGAAGAGACGCGGATTGCCGTCCACGTCGCTCAGGCAGTCGTCCGCCCAAAGAGGTACGGCGTCGGCATATCCGCTCGTAATTGCCGCCGAGCCGGAACACAGCCGAAAGTCACCGTTCATCGCATCGGCAAAGTGCGGATTGGTCTCGACGTAGCCAGGCGTCGTTTCGGACTGAATGTAAGGAGTGACATTCCCGTAATAGACGATGCCTGCAGTATTCGCACCCAATGCCAAGGCCGATCCTGAACTCGCCCTCGAATAGTAAATCGTGTTGTAATTCGCCCTAATTGACGGTTGGCCATAGGAGCCAACGGTGAAACTCGGGCCATACGAGACAAGCGTGCTGTTGTAGAGGTACGTCTCCTGGACGTCAACCATGGCACCGCTGCCCTCGGAGGCCTGCAGGATCGAAGACATAATGCGTCCCGGACGCACGATGGCGCCACCCGACGCCGCAACGTCGTGAATGCGGCAACGCATCAATGTCACATGCCGGGCTGCCGAGCCACGAAAGGCATAACCATCGGACAGTTCGCAGTCAAGGACGAAGTTGTACCCAATGTTCGCACCTTGGACCAATCCTCCGCTGTTGATGTTTACGTTGTCAGTTCCCGTACCGGCGCAACGTCCGCCCGTCAGAGTAAAGCCCTGCACAATCTGAATCTGGCTGGAATTGGCGAGGTAGGCGCAACGGCTCGCGCCGTCACCGCGTCCGTCGGCCGTCGCTGCCTTCCTGCCGCGGATCGTCGACACGCCGCGCCCTGCCCCGACTATGCGAACGGCATGCGTCAGCTTGATGCACGAATCGCCGTTCGTCTCGTCCACGCCGCCGACGTCGTCATAATCGCCGGGCGCGACGGTAATCAGCACGCCATTGTTGTCGGACACGGCATCCAGTGCCGCCTGGATGGTCGTGTACTGGGCGCTCCCGTCCTTGGCAACCGTGAGCGTGACAGCTGGCATGACGGCTTCGTTCGTTGTCGTCACGCCGGCACCGGGAATGGCGAAGTACGCGCTCCCGTCAAGTTCCGGTGGGCGCACCGAGGGTGTTTTCCAATAGAGCGGCTGCCCCCCGGCAAACACCTTGAACACATCGACGGGGTTCTCCGAAAACGCCCAAAGGTCAACGCCATCCTGCTTAACTGCATGACCCTTCGCCGTCACCCGGCCCTTGAACAGCGCGCAACCGCCGGCAGCCGTCGCCATCGCCTGCAGACAGCCGGCGTTGATTGCGCCCGTCTTCGGGATCTCTGCCCCGCTGAAATCGCGGTAAAGGTCAATCTCGGCAGCCGCCTCGCTTACGTCAAAATTCTCCGCAATCGCCTCCGCAGCGCCAAGACCGACGGCAGCGGACCCCGCCCGGACGCGATAGTCTTCAAGCAGCGGCGCGAACAGCACGGACGTGTCGCCGACAACCGAATACTCGTCAATCGCCTGAAAGAAGTCCCGACGGGGATTGTCGGTCGAGCGCGTGTCGAACACGGCAGAACGGTTCAGCGTGGCACTGGCTTCATTCCCACCCAGAGTGGCACAATCAGCGTTATTTCCGACGCAAACCGAGTTATAGACATAGACATGCGTACTGAAGACCGCGCCCCTTCCGCCATTGCCGACCAACGTACAGTTGACAAGCGTCGACTCCCTGACAAGCCCTCCGTCCGTCAGGTTGCCGTCGATGAGGCAGTTCAGGAAGCTGACGCCGCGGCCGACGCAAGAACCAGGCCCCTGGACATTGACGAAACGACACCTTATGGCGCTGCCGAAACGCAAGGCGCCGCCACGGAAACCAGAGCAATGGTCGAAGACGCAGCCTATGGCGAAGAAGGCCGTGCGCTGTCCGCCGTGGGAAGTAATCCCGCCGCCGCGATTCGGAAGAACGTCGGTGATGGTCGTCTTGCCGTCTGCCTTGTACTGGGCATGGCAGTTTCCGTCACGGAGCGTAAAGCCCTCGATTACGGACCCCGCTCCGGAGGAGTCGACATAGACACAGCGAATCGCCGCCGAACCAATACCGTTCGACGTCCGTTCGTCCCACGCGCCGAGGATTACGGTTTCCGCAGCTCTGCCGACAGCCTTGAGATGGAGCTTCTTGGTCAGTGTCACGCGATTGGTGAACGTATGCGTTTCCGACGCATCGTCAGTGTAATTGTAGGTCTTGAAGTCGTTGTCGTAGACGCCCGGTCTTACCAGGATCGTATCGCCGGCGTTCGCCGCGTCGACAGCCGCCTGGATCGAGACATAGGCCCCGCCCGTACCGGATCTGTCAACGACCAATGTCGCAGGATCCGCAAAGGAACCCACAGACCACACGGCCGATAGCGCCGCCAGCCCCATTCTCTTGTTCATGTCAGTCCTCCGTTTCTGTTATGTATGTTGTTATGTTTGTCAAAGCATTGACGAAGCCGATTCCGCCTTGGAGTCTCCAGTGGACCTTCTTTCGACTAGCCGCACCTGCATCAGATCCTGATAGGCGGCGTTCGGCCCTGCGCTGATCGTCATAACGGTGATCTCACGTTCTCCGGCACCCGACACCCTGACGACTCCGGCCTCCGTTTCGGCACGTTCGTAAACCGTGAACGGAAGAGGACGGTCTTTTCGGATCTCCGAAACGACATGGTCATCGCCAACCGAGACCTTTACCTTGCGGTCCCCCTCCCACTTCCGGCCATGCCACCACGTTTCCGTCCTAAGCAAGACCACATATTCCCCGGGTTCTGGGAAATAGGCCTTCCAGACAATCGCATCACCGACGTGGTGCCAGTCAGTCAGCGCCCCACGGCCCGTAATCCGGCAATCCTTCCCGATCAGGTCCCCTTCGCGCCCAGAGCCCTTCGCCGCGCCCCTGGACAACACGGCAGGACGCCGAGGGCAACAGGACCAGTTCCCCCTGCTGGGGCACCAGTCGCCCGTCGACGTCGGGAACGCCGTCCAGCGTCACAAGCACTACGCGCGGCATGGCGTCGTCAGGCTTTGGCAGATGCACTTTCAAGCGATCTGCGTTCGTTTCGTACGCGGCGGTACATGCAATGATCTTGTTGCGGATGCCGTAAATCTCCAAATCGTCCGTCCAGTCGGAACGTACGACAAACTGCAACACGTTCCCGTCGGCAACCGTACACCAGCCCCACGGCATCTCCTGGGCAAACGGACTTCCCGTCGCCCCCTTGATCCGAATCCCCGTCCTCTTCCGCCAGGCGGACAGTTCGTGCATGACGTCCGACGATGCATCAGGGAAGCGGCCGTCCGGCCTCGGTCCGACATTTAACAGCAGGTTCGCATTGCCCGAGATCGTCGCCGTCAGATCACAAGCAACGCGATAGGCGGACTTCCAGTTGTGATCGTCATACTTGAAGCCCCAGGTGTCGTTCAACGTAATCGGGCACTCTAGAAGAGCGGAACTCTTGCCCGCCAGCAGCTGGTTGTCACCGGGCGTATCAAAATCGCCGAACCCGTTACCAATGCGTCCGCTGACAAGGACATGCGGCTGGATCGAACGCACATAATTCTTCAGATCCTGCGACTGCTTGACGGTCATCCCGATTGGACAGTCAAACCAAATCACAAATATCTCGCCGTAGTTCGTCAGCAGCTCCTTCAGCTGCGGATACACCTTCTCCTTCAGATACCGGTCAAAATCCTTCTTGGAATCATCAGGCCAATCCCATGAGTTGCCCCAGCTCATCCCATTGTTGGCAAGTGCCGTCCGGCCTCCGCTGACATTCACCCTCGGATCCGCCGCGTCAAACTCGTGCCAGTCCAGGTTCTGCGAATAGTAGAGCCCGACCTTGAGCCCGTGTCGACGGCAGGCGGCGACGAGTTCGCCGAAGACGTCACGTTTGAACGGCGTGGCGTCCACGATGTTGTAGTCGCTCACCTTGGTCGCATACATCGAAAATCCGTCGTGATGCTTCGTCGTGAAGACGAGATACTCCATCCCGGCGTCCTTCGCCTGACGCACCCACTCGTCCGCATTGAACTTGACGGGGTTGAAGTCCTTGGCGAGCTTTGCGTATTCTACGTTCGGGATTTGAGAGCGGCTCTGAATCCATTCGCCGATGTACGTCATCTTCTCGCCTTTCCAGCGTCCGCCAAGCTGCGAATACAGCCCCCAGTGGATGAACATGCCAAACCGGGCCTCGCGGAATGCGGCAAGATCGGACTCGTCAGCCCTGGTGTCGTCCAAAGGTAACGCATCGGCGCTCGCCAACGCCGTCAATGCCGACACGGCCATAATGCCTAGAACACGCATCCGGAAAGTTGTATTTGTCATTGTCTGGATTTTCCTTAGTCTATCTTATGAGTTATTGCTGACGCGCTCCTGCGCACAACGCATCGGCCTACGCCT
>CACYNF010000072.1 GCA_902775595.1 uncultured bacterium
GTATGACGCTTATGTCCGTCGCGGAGCGACGGACCCCCTGTAGCGACGGCCACCCACCCTGTATGGTGTCGGCAGTGGTGTTGCAGGGGGTTGCGGCGCTCCGCGACGCAACGAAGATGGCAGGTCGCTGAATAGTCGCTGTACATTCGCTATTCTCGCATGCTCAAGGATGTTCTATTTTGGGCGAGAGTTGTGAATGTCCGTCGCGGAGCGACGGACCCCCTGTGGCTCGGGGGTGTGGAATGTCCGTCGCGGAGCGACGGACCCCCTGTAGTGACGGACCCCCTGTATGGTGTCTGCGGTGGTGTGGCAGGTGGTGCCGTCGCTCCGCGACGGCACAAAAGGGCGAGTCGGGGTTGGCGAAATCGTCCTACCCAAATGGACTATTGAGTTTGCAATGGGCAATTGCGTATAATGTCGGGCATGATAATCAGTCATACTTCGGTAGTTTTCGTCGCGGCGGCGATCGTTGCATCGTGTGTTTCCTTTGCGGAGGGGGCTGAGATTCCCATCCCTCGCGGAAGGCCGCGCATCAACACGGAGCGAACGACCCTTGTTGCCGACAACGGCGCATTGCTGCGCGGTTGCGTTGCGTCCCACAAGCGCGAGAGCCTTGAGCAGCTTAAGCTCGTCGGACTGAACGCCGTTCACGACTATGCAGAAGGCTGCGACCTCAAATATCCGGCAGAAGGCTCGCGCGCGCCCGGCTATCGCGTGGAGGCGATCGACAAAGCTGTGAAGCTCACGAAGGAACTTGGGCTTTACTTTATCATGACGATCGGCAACGACCCAGGGAAGTTCAACAAGGAGTGGGCGCTCGATTTCTGGAAGTTCTACGCTCCGCGCTACAAGGACGAGCCGCATGTCATCTACGAAATCCACAACGAGCCCGTGCAGTGGGCTCCGCCGTACAACTCGCCCAAGGCGAATCCCCCGGGCGCGGTCGAGATGAACGCGGAATGCTGGAAGCTCATTCGCTCCTTAGCTCCAGACACTCCCATTCTCGTCTTCAGCTATTCGCAGACGCCATGGAATAGCGCGAAACACATCCTTGACGATATCGCGCTCTTCGACAGGTGCATCGGACGGGACGCGAAGAATATATGGGAAAATACAGCGATATCGTTCCACGCCTACGCCGGTAGCCAGGATACTGAATCGCCAGTAAAGGACGTTCTCAAGGCTGGGTATCCGATGGTCATGACGGAGTATTATTCATCGCCCTGGGGCGGGGACCGCAATCTCGGACGCAACGACTGCGAATTGACGGGTTTCCTTGAGGAGGAACGAGTCTCCTGGCTTTCATTCCTCTACGCGCCCCCAGGAATGTGGGGGCTGAACGTCTGCGACGATCGTCGCTTCAAGATACCCACGGAGCTCGCGGGCATAACATGGAAACCCGATTACGGCACCTGGCCGAAGCCGCGCAAGCTCATAAAAGATAAGGATGGAAAGGCGTTTGAAACAGGTACGTGGAAGGACAAGCGCATCGCAGGGTCGGCGCTCCTCAAGGCATCCGGAGCGGAGAAGGATGAATTCGTGCTTGTTGTGCGCGAGCCTGGCTACTACAGGCTCAATCTCGCCTGCACCGGTGGTGGAGGCGAATTTGCCGTGACTTTCCGTGATGAGAAGCTTTGCCGGTTGTCGGTTCCTCATGGCGAGACGAATGTCTCAAGGACCGTACTGATGGATTTCGGACGCGGCGTTCTTGGACTGAAACGGCTTTCGGGACGAGCCAAGGCGGCTTCGCTCGAAGTCGCGCCTCGGGACAAAGGCCCTCTTGCTGACGGCATATTCAAAATCGTCAACAAGGCAAGCGGGCTCGCGCTTGCATCGAACGGTAGCGTATATCAGGATGAATACACTGACGACAACGCGCACCACTGGGAATTCAAGCATCTTGGCGCAGGGCAGTACCGTATCGTCACGAAAGAGGGAGGCGGCGTTCTCAACAGGATATTCTTCGGAAGCGACAAGGTGAACGTCGTGTGGTATGGCTGGGACAGTCCCTCGCGCGACCAGCGTTGGCTGCTGCGCCCTGGGAGCGAGAAGGGATTCTTCCGCATCGCACCCGTCGCAACCGGCTACGACGTGAAGCCTGAGAAGCCTGAGTCAGGCGCAAAGCTCCAGCAGGGCAAAGCTCCGTTCGCGGGCGAAGGCGAACGCCAGTGGAAGGTGGAGAAGCTATGAACATAAGAACAGTGCATATCGCTGCAGCAGCTGCGGCGTTGCTGTCGTCGCAAGCATGCGCAATAACAGTGGAGGTCGCGGCGGGCGAGCCTGAGTGCGTCCGCCGTGCCGCCGCAGGTCTCAGGGCAGATCTGGACCGTGCGTGTCCCGGCCACGGAGCGGATACGCGCCGGATCGTCGCGCGAACCGTTCCCGACGGACGCTGGGAGGCGAGCGTGCGCACCTATTCCAATGGTGTCTGGACGGTTACGGGCAGTGACGCGCGCGGCACGGTCTTCGGGCTCTATGCGATTTCGGAAGAGCTCGGCGTCAATGCTTTCCACTGGCTTGATGACGTGCCCGTCGAACCGCGAGAGTTCGCGCTTCCTGAAGAATGTTTTGAAATCGCCCCTCCAGGTGTTAAATACCGCGGGCTTTTCATAAACGACGAAGACTGGGGTCTTATGCCGTGGGCGAAGGAGAATTTCGAGGCCGACGGTTCAAAGTCCATCGGCGCGAAGACATATGAAAAGCTTTTCGAGGCGATGCTGCGTCTGCGCCTCAATCTGCTTTGGCCGGCCATGCACCCCGGCGGATACGAGTTCGTCGCACGCGATGAGAACATGGCACTCGCCGCCGACATGGGTATTGTCATCGGCACTTCCCACTGCGAACCAATGTTGCGAAACAACGTGTATTGGGACAGGGGAGCGAAAGGAGAGTGGAACTATGCGACCAACAAGGCAAACATCGATGAATATTGGCGATGGGCGGCGGAGCATTACGGCGGTTGCGAGGCGCAGTGGACGCTAGGCATCCGCGGCACCCACGACGAGCCCATGAAGGGCGCGGGAGACGCGTCGTCCAAGGTGGCTTTTATGGAGTCCGTGTTCGCCGTCCAGACGAACATGCTCGCAAAATATGTAGCGCCGCGCCATGACGCGCCGCCTTCGACGATATTCATACCTTACAAGGAAGTGTTGCCGATTTATGACAGCGGCTTGAACGTTCCTGAAAGCACGTCGATCGTGTGGGTGGACGACAATTTCGGCTATGTCCGTCGGCTG
The DNA here is from genome assembly GCA_902775595.1 of uncultured bacterium. GTDB lineage: Bacteria > Verrucomicrobiota > Kiritimatiellia > RFP12 > UBA1067 > UBA1067. Next base: position 3,237 of record CACYNF010000072.1, read on the forward strand.
GGCGGACCTTGCGCCGCGTCGCATCCGGGCGGCATCTACTGGCACGTTTCGTATTTCGGCGGACCGCACTCCTACACTCATGTTTGCACGACCGCGCCTGGATTCATCTGGTATGAGCTGGCAGCGAAGTGCGCGGCGAACAATGCGCGAGAGGTCTGGGTCATGAATGTCGGCGACTTCAAGCCCGCGGACATCGCTATAGACGCATACGCGCGGTTTGCGTGGGCGCCGGAGGCGTGGGGCGCCGACGCGCAGACGCGCTTCCTTGAAGGATGGGCGCGATGTTTTCTCGGCGCGTCGCAGGTGTCGCTCGCGCAACGTGTCGCCGCGCATCTGTCCGAATACTACCGGCTGGGCACAATCCGCAAGCCCGAGCTGATGTGCCGGCAGTGGATTGCGAAGCTGACGGATGCGGAGAAGGCGGCGCTTGCTGCGGACTATGCGGCGCTTGCGCGCGAAGACGCCGCGATAGAGGCGCTTCTTGCGCCGGGCTGGCGCGATTCATGGTATGAGGCGGTCGGCTACCAGGCGAGGTTCATGTCGGAGGCGGGCCTTGCTTTCATGGCCAGCGACGCACTTGAAGAAAGTGCGCGCGAACGCCTGAGGCCGCGTCTCGCAGCGTTGACGGCGCGATACGACGAGGTTTTCGGCGGCAAGTGGCGCAGGTTCTGGTTTGATACGCTCGATGCGAAGGAATGGTGGTGTCCGGGCGGAAACAACTGGGCGTCGCAGATGCAGTGGCCGTGGAAGGAGCCGGGCGATAAACGTCACTGGTTTCATGCGACTGCCGGCGGTGACGGCATTGCGCCCAGAGATTGGGTGGACGCGGCAGATATGAAGTCTAGCGGCGTTTCCAGGCGCGGCGGCGCGTGGAAGGCTGTCGCGGGACTTGGAATATCATCGCGTGCGATGGCGCTCCTGCCAGTAATCGATGGCGTTGGCGAAGGCGCGTGGCTGGAGTATGAACTTGAATGGCATGGCGAAGGTGCGCCTGGCGAACTTGTGCTGCAGTTCCTGCCGGACTACAGGCTTTATCCCGGGCTGAAGCTTAGGGTGTCCGTTGCGGTGAATTCGCCTAGCGAGGCGATTCTCGTGGAGGTTCCGCACTCCGACGGTTCAAGCGACGAGAACGGTTCTGGCAGGTCTGCGGCGGTGCAGGACGGCTTTGTGCGCGCATTCGTCAAAAGCGAGCACCTTCGCCCTGGCGTAAACCGCATTCGCATTACGGCGGTCGATCCTGGCGTTGTTCTCGACCGTCTCGCCCTGCGAGCCGTGGCGCATAAGTCCAATGGCCCGAATGGACTATAGAGTTCGACGCCGATTTTTAGTAAAATCATCGCGGAATTCAAAACCATGGGGGAAAGCCGTATGAGTGCAAATTGCATGAAAGCAAAAATGTTGTCAGCCGCATTATTCGCCGCGTTGGTGCTGTCAGCTATGCAGTCCGTCCGCGCCGACGAGGCGGCATACAATTACTGGGAAGGAGGCTCCGGCAACATCTGGACTGACAAGAACTCGGAGACAGGAAAGTACAAATGGACAACAGGCGAACTCCCGACGGCAACCGAAACGGCTGCTTTCAAGCAGGGGGCGCAGACTGTCAAGATTAAAGAGGGAAAATGCCTCGCCGCGAAGGTCGTTTTTGAAAGCGGCTCGGTTATAACGTTTTCGCGGCTCGATTCCGGCACGGCCGATGCGGTGACGGCAGGCGAATTTTCGGGTGAAGGAACATTAAAACTGCTCAAAACCGGCCTGAAAGCCGCTTATGAAGGATGCACGGTCTCTGTTGCCGGTTTTGAGGTGTTGCATGACAGCAGCTATCCCAGCAACTACAGCTGGCTTGACGGCGGTACGGCAGAAAGTGAGAAGATGGTCGTTGAATCGGCTGTTACCGGAAGCGGGAACCTGGCCTGCAACAACTATGTCGAGGTGAACGGTGACGTTACACTGACGGGGTTTCTCAAACTTTCTGCAAACGCGACCGTCAAGAATCTTGTGTATGACAACGGCGGCTGCAAGATTGCGTCCGACAGCGCCGGAGGCACCATTGAAAAGGTGACGGTGAAGAGCGGTACTCTCGAATATTCATCATCGACTCTAAAATCTGTATCTGCCATCACCGTCGGTAAATTCGTCCTCGATGGCGGCACGCTTTCCGTGGCGTCTGATTTTAGCGGCACGATCGCAGTTGCAGAAGGCGGCGGCACGCTCTTTCTGGAGGGCGAGTGGAACGACGCTGCTTCCGTTTCGCTTCCGGCGGGTCTTTCTTTTGCTGAGGGGGCCGATCTGTCTAAGGTGACCGTGCAGGCGACAATCGGCGAGAGCACAAACCCTGCGATATTCGCCATTGTCAACGATAACGAAGCATACTCGCTTGAATACGTCGGCTATCCATTCCACCTCGAGGAACTCGATTTGTCGTGGATGACGAGCGGATGGGAGCATCCTGTTACCAACAAGTCCATATACTCCATCTCCGACGGTAGCTACACCTCTTTGCGTCTCTGGAACGGCTCCGATTGGCAGTCGTACTCAAAGGGAATCAGCGTCCAGGCCGAGAGCCATTGGATCATTAAGCTTGGTGGAAACGGGGATGGTCGCTGCGGATCCAAGGTCGTGAAGTTCGTTGTCCGCGACGTTGTCGGCGGCACGAATCTGGTGGAGTCGGCATGGCTCGGCACGAAGACCGAGGCTCAAACGATTACGGCCGACCTCTCGGGCATTGATTTCATCGATCTTGTCGTGTATCCCGATCCTGACAATGGCGGCGGTTGGCAGCATTGCGACTGGGTCAACCCGACGATTGTAATGAAAGGCGATGCCGCGCCTGTGACACGTTCTGCGGACGGAACCAACCATTGGACAGGGATGGGTGAAAACGACTACTGGGTTACTGTTGAGAACTGGGAGTTTGGTGTCCCTGCCGCTGACGCGACCGCCGTGTTCGATGAAAGCGTTACGGTCAGGATCGGCCAGACAGGCGAGAACAGCACCACGCCGGAAAAGATCACGGTTTCCAATGTCGTCGTAAACTCCGGCGCTACGCTGACGCTGCGTCCTGTAGCACCCGAGTTCTATGATGGACCGGAACTTATCGTGCAGGAGATCAACGGGGCTGGCAAGATTCAGCTCGCCAAGGTCGGAATCAAGGCCAACTACGTCGGAGACAGCACGGAATGCACGGTCAATGTGGCCGAAATCGAAATGCTTCCCGTGACGCGGTGGTACAATGAGATCGACAGCTGGCTGCAGGGTGGATCTGACGAAGGCAAGTTTATGGTTGTCAACTCGACAGTGACGGGCACAGGCAGGTTCTACACCCACGGCAATGTGACGCTGAACGGCGATGTCGCGATGTCGCGCGAGTTCAAGATGGATTCGGAAAATGCTTCTGCGAAAACCGTAATCCTTGACGGCGGCTGGGTGTCTGCTGAAAACCTCGGTGAAATCGAGAAATTGGCGTTCCATTCCGGCACCTACAATTATGCCGACTATTCGGACAAGGGATGGCCGCTATATCTCGATGGCGGCACAGTGAACATCGGTGACGGCTCTTCAATCGGTAGCGACGGGCTGGAGCTTGGCGTTCTTTCCGGCGGATACCTGCGCTATACTGTTTCGGAAATCCCAGAGACCGGCGTGCCAGACTTCCCCGTGGGGCTTACATTCGCCGCAAACGCCGACCTATCGAACGTGTTTGCAATTGTGAAGAACAACTCCGGTGACACGCAGAAGGCATACGCAATCACGAAAACAGGCGATGACTATTCCTTCGCCGAACTCGAGGCCTCCGATACGGTAAAGTGGATCGGCGGCATTGACAATAACTGGGCGACGGCGGGTAACTGGATATACGGCGCAGTCCCAACGAATGGGCAGATGGTTGTGTTCGGCAATAATGCCAGCGTCATTATCGGTGCTGACGTTACGGCTGACATCACCATTACCTCTGGTAGCCGTGTTTCATTTAGATCATCGGATACTGCGCATGTTCATCCAAATATTTTTACGACAACAGTGACTGGCGGTGGAAGAGTTGCGCTTGAACACGTCGGACTCAGGGCAATTTCAAATAAAAATTCGACTGTTGATGTATCGGAGCTAGAAATAGTGAATTGCGGCAACGACAGTTGGTTGCAGGGCGTGGATGAGAACAATCCGCTAACGGTCTCATCAGCTATCGTCGGCAACGGAAAACTGTGCGTGTATAGCTACGTGCTATTCAATGGTGATAATTCGAAGTTTGCAGGCAATTGGGGAATGGGCAATCAATGGGGCTCCACAGGATGTGCGCGCTTTGCGTCCGGAAACTCCGGTTTTTCTGCGTGTTCTTCAAGCGCCTGCTATGGCGACAGCCGCATTTATCTAGATACCGATGAGGAAGTGGTGTTCGCTTCTCTCACATTGCCATCCGGGAATGATCGCATCGTTGTCACAGTACCTGACGCGACGCTTACCGCATGTGCTGAATCCAACGACATTGAGCTTTCGGGGAACGTGGTGCTCCAAGGGGAAGGCAGCTCTCTGACTGTGCGGAAGATTGGACCTGGAACTCTCAAAACTGGTCTTGCCGGTGTGTACTCGCTTAAAGTCGAGCAAGGGCGTGCGGAGTTCTGCGCCGATAATTCAGGCGTATCCGTTAGCGTCTCATCCTGCGCGTCCATTGGCAGCACCGCTGATGTCACAATCGGCGCCGTTACGTTCGTGCCGGGCGGAATGGTCAAGCAGGATTTCATAGTGACGCCTGTAACTGAAGAGCAACTCGAGCCAGTGTACGAAAACGAGACGTTCATCTCGAACATTGTTCACATCGTGGAGACAGGCGATTACCTCTACTCCATGCGCAGGCTGACGATTGCGCGTGATGTCGACCTCGCGAACGTCGTGTTCGGCGTGACGAATCCGGAGGACCTTCCCGAGGTGACGAAGGCGGCTGTTGCGGGACTGCCGCGCTTCACGATGTTCGCGGCGAATTCGCTCAGCGGAGCGGTCTCAACCGAGAACGACGGATATACGCCGACGGGAAGCGAGAAGAACGGACGTTGGATTGCGCGCCAGAGCCGTGCCGCGGCGAATACGGTCGAGTTCGTCCCGTATGTCAAGAGCGGGCTCGCGATCGTGATCAGGTGACGATGTGACGCGGCAGGAAGCCGCGTCCCCAAAAGTCACAAGATATTTGGTAGAATAGGGACATGACTGCTACATGCATACTGCTGGCGGCCATGTCCTTTTCGGATGTTGCCGCTCTGACGAGGACGGAGGCCGCCCATGCCGACGACGTCTGCGCGACTGGCGTCGTCACGCAGGTCGTGGGGTGGCGTTCGGCGTCGGGCGTTTTCGCGGACGTCGCCGATCCAAACGGCAGGGGCATATACTTCTCCGGCGAGACGCAGCGCACTCCGACCGCGCACATCGACGGCGCGGACGCGTTCTGCCGCGGAGACGTCGTCGAGGTAAAGGGCGTCGCGACTCCGTTTGCGTTTGCGCCCGGCATAAAGGCGTCCTCGATAAAGATCGTCGGAAGAATGCCCTTGCCTCCATTCGCCGAGAAGACGCTTTTCGACATGCGCGGCGGACGCCTCGACAACGCGCGCGTCAGGATGTCGGGGGTCCTTGCTGGCGTGCGGTCCGTCGAGTCGACGCGGCTCGACCCCGACGTCAGCATTGTGCAGCTTGCGCTCAATACGGACGAAGGGCGGTTCGTGGCGCATGTGCCTGGAACCGAGGCCGAGTGGCGTCCACTCCTCGACGCGGAGCTCGAGGTCTGCGGATGCGCGATGTCCGCTTACAACATGCGCGCCGAGTTCCGCGGCGTACAGATGGAGGTCGCCTCGCCGTCCGACATATCCGTGAAGAAGCCCCCGCGCGCCTCGCCGTTCGACCTGGAGCCGACACCCGTGTCCGAGCTCATGTCATTTTCGCCGCATCCGGGCGACTGCCACGCAAAGCTCGTCAGGGGCGTCGTCACGTTTGTGTGCGCGAGGAAGCGGTTCTTCTATCTGCAGGACGGCACGCACGGGCTCAAGGTCGAGATGGATGTCCCGAAAGGCCTTTCGCCAGGCTTCAAAGTCGATGTCGTAGGCTTCCCCATCAAGGTCGACGGATGCGGCGAGCTGCGCGGAATGGCTGCGAGGAGCGGAGAGTGGGCATGGGCGGGGCTTCCTGAGCCGCAGTACGGCGATCTCGACGACTATCTGCGATGGCAGTACTACAGCGACGACGGAAGCATGAACGACATCGTGTGGAGGCGGATGTCGTTTGTCGCGCGCGTGATACGGGCCGAAGGCGACGGCGAGAGCTCCGAGCTGGTGGTCGCCGTGAGCAACGTGACGTGCAGGGTGCACCTCGAGGGGCCGCTGCCGGACATCTTCGAGAACGCGCAGGAGATGCGCCCCCTCGCGCGGATAACGGCCGTTGCCGAGCCGTCGGTTTCCGATGCGCTCACCGACGACCGCCAGCCGGTGATGAAGTCCATTTCGTTCGCGGCGGCGTCTCCTGGCGACATCGTGTTCATTCCGGACGGGGAATGGCGCAGGCGCATGAACGCGCGCGTCCTCAACGCCGCTGCGCTGGCCGTCGGAACGCTCCTTGCGGCGCTCATCGCCATTGGCATCGTCCGCATCGTACGCGACACGCGCGAGCGCGGCAGAATCGCCGCGATAACCTCCGAGCGCAAGCGGATGGCCGCGGACCTGCACGACACGATAGAGCAGAACCTCGCGGGGGCCAAGATGCTCATGGAAAGCTCGCTCTCGATCGCTCCGGAAGTGCCTCCGGCCGTCGAGGAGGCGGTGAAGGGCGCGGCGGCCATCCTGGCGCACGCGAAGTCTGAGATCAGGGCGACGATCTTCAACCTGCGCTGCGACGAGATGTTCGACCGCAGGCCCGAGGACGTGTTCCGCGAGATGATGCGGCACCTGGACCGCGGCAAGGTCAACGCGCGGTGCCGCCTCAGGGGGCTGCCAGACCATCTGCCGGGCGCGCGCTTCTCCGACCTTCTCGGCATCGTGCAGGAGGCGACGACGAACGCGATAAAGCACGGCAGGGCGAAGAACATCGTGCTTGTGAGCGATCCGTCGACTGGAAACGGGAAGAGGGGATTCGTGCTGAGGGTGCTGAACGACGGCGAGCCGTTCGACGCGGCGGCGGCGCTTGGTCCGGAGGCGGGTCATTTCGGGCTCGCCGGGATGAGGGAGCGCGCCAAGAGGAACGGCATGAGGATTTCGTGGGGGGTCGAAGGCAGGTGGACATCTGTAGAAGTGGAGGTTGCGTCGATATGACAACCGTCGCAATAGTTGATGATCACAGCGTCGTCAGGATCGGCATGAAGTACGTGATCATGACGGACAGGGAGTTCAAGTTCGTCGGAGAGGCGGACGACGGTGCTGATGCCGTGCCGCTCGTCGAGAGGGTCCGTCCCGACATTCTGCTGCTTGACGTCAGGATGCCGGTGACCGACGGCATAGCCGCTCTCAAGGCCGTCCTCGCGAAGTTTCCCGACCAGAAGGTCGTGATGCTTACAATGTCCGATTCCGAGGAGGATGTCTATCAGGCGATTACCCTCGGGGCGCGCGGATATGTCATCAAGGACAATTCCCCGATAAATATAATCGGCGCGCTCAAGAAGGTGATGGCGGGCGATCTTGCAGTGTCCGACGCGGTCCGCAGCGCCTACGAGGCGCGCAAGTCGGAACGCGGGCTAACCGCGCGAGAGAAGGAGATTCTTCTTCTTGTCAGCAAGGGCTGCTCGAACGTCGAGATCGGCGACATGCTGCATCTCAGCCCCAACACGGTGAAAAACCACCTCAAGAACCTCTTCGAGGCGCTTGGTGCCGCGGACCGCGCGGAGGCCGTCGCCATTGGCCTGCGCCGCGGGCTCATCTCGTGACGCGCGCCCAATCCTGATTTTGCGAAGACGGAAAATTAGGATAAAATCTACCGTGTGCCGCCGAGAGAGCGCAGATTTGGTATAATATTACCTCACTTTTGCTGTACAAGCGACAACACCAAGGAAAACAAGATGAACATTGCGATTGGTTCCGACCACGGCGGCGTAGAACTGAAGGCCGCTCTCGTCAACGCCCTTGCGGGCGCCGCGAAGGTCGTCGACATGGGCCCTGCCGACAAGGCAAGCTGCGACTATCCGGACTATGCGGCGAAAGTCGCCAAGGCCGTTGCGAGCGGCGAAGCCGACTTCGGCATACTTGTGTGCCGCTCCGGCATCGGGATGTCGATGGCCGCAAACCGCTTCCAGAACGTCCGCGCCGCCGTCTGCGCGACGACAGACACGGCGACGATCACCCGCCAGCACAACGGCGCGAACGTGCTCTGCCTCGGTGCAGACGTCGTCTCTCCCTCCTACGCCGTCGAAATCGCGAAGGCGTTCATCGCGACTCCTGTCGACGAGAGCGAGCGCCACGCGCGCCGCCGCTGGAAGCTCGAGCGCGCGGAGCGTCTTTCCGACTGCTCGGGGCTTATGCGCGACGACCCCGAGGTGTTTGCCGCGATCGAGGCGCAGACGAGGCAGGAGGACGCCGAGATCAACTTGATCGCGTCCGAGAACACGTCTTCCCGCGCTTGCCGCGAGGCGGCGGGTTCGGTCCTCATGAACAAGTACGCCGAGGGCTATCCTGGCAAGCGCTGGTACTCCGGCTGCCTTCCCGTAGACGCGGCGGAGGAACTTGCGAGGAAGCGCGCGTGCGAGCTCTTCGGCGCGGAGCACGCGAACGTCCAGCCCCACTGCGGCTCGGCGGCGAACATGGCCGTGTACTTTGCGACGATCAAGCCGGGCGACACGATCATGTCGATGTCGCTCGACCAGGGCGGCCACCTCTCCCACGGCTCGTCCGTGAACTTCTCGGGCAAGATCTACAACATCGTTCCCTACACGGTCGACCCGAAGACCGAGATGCTCGACTACGACGCAATGGAGAGGCAGGCCCTCGAAGTGAAGCCTAAGATACTTCTCACGGGCGCCTCGGCTTATCCGCGCACCATTGACTTCAAACGCATCCGCGAGATATGCGACAAGGTCGGCTGCATAATGATGGTCGACATGGCGCACATCGCCGGCCTCGTCGCTGGCGGCGCGCATCCCTCGCCCGTTCCCTACGCCGACTTCGTCACCACGACGACGCACAAGACGCTCGGCGGTCCGCGCGGCGGCATGGTGCTCTGCAAGGAGAAGTGGGCGAAGGCGCTCGACTCGGCCGTCTTCCCAGGCATGCAGGGCGGTCCATTGGAGAACATCATCGCGGCGAAGGCGGTCGTCTTCCGCGAGTGGATGAGCGAGGCGAAGAAGGGCTACGCGCAGCAGGTCGTCAAGAACTGCCAGGTGATGTGCAAGACCGTCCAGGACCGCGGCTACAGGATCGTCTCCGGAGGAACGGACAACCACCTCTTCCTCGTCGACGTCAAGAAGTCGAAGGGCATCACCGGCAAGGATGCCGCGGCCGCTCTCGACGCAGCTGGAATCATCGTCAACAAGAACACGATCCCCTACGACACCGAGTCTCCCTTCAAGACCTCCGGCATCCGCGTCGGAACTGCGTCCGCGACGACGCGCGGCATGAAGGAGCCGGAGATGATCAAGATCGGCACGTGGATCGCCGACGTCCTCGACAACATCGCAGACACCACCGTCCAGGAAAGAGTGAAGCGCGAAGCCGCGGCGCTTGTCGCGAACTTCCCCGTTCCGTAATGGCGCTTGTAGCGACAGTCGCGGTTGTGGGGCGCACGAACGCGGGCAAGTCCACGCTCGTGAACGCGCTCGTGGGAGAGAAGGTCTCGATCGTATCCCCCGTCGAGCAGACGACGCGCAACACGATACGCGGCATAGTCGCCGACCCTCGCGGACAGCTTGTCCTCCTCGACACCCCCGGCCTTCACAAGGCCGTCGGCACGCTCGGCACGCTCCTCAACCGCATGGCGCGCAGGAGCGCCGCGGGAGCCGACATAACTTGCGTAGTCTTCGACGCGGCGCAGGAGCCGCAGCTCGAGGACATCGGCTGGATGCAGCGCATCGCCAAGGAGAAGCCCGAGAAGGTCGTCTTCGTCCTCAACAAGGCCGACAAGTCGCCGTTCTTCGAGAGGATGTTCCGCGATGCGTGGAAGGAGGCGGTAGAGACCAGTTGGAGTTCAGAGTCGGAGTTGGAGAAAGGGGTCAGGAGTCAGTACGCAGGGGTCAGGGGGCAGAGTGGGAGTTCGGAGTTGGAGTTGGAGAAAGGAACAATTCCTCTTTGGGTCAAGTCCATTTCCACGACCGAGGGCGGCGCGAAGGATGTCCTTGACGCGCTCTTTGGTTTCGCCGAGGAGGGGGAGCTCCTTTTCGACGAAGACATCGTGACTGACTATCCGCGCAAGCTCGCGATAGCCGACGCGATCAGAGAGAAATACCTTTCGCATCTTCACCAGGAGCTGCCGCACGAGCTCGGCATCGTCGTGAAGCGCGTCGTCGACGAAGGTTCTCGGTGGTCTGCCGTGGCCGAGGTTCTCGTCAACCGCCCGTCGCAGAAGCCGATAGTGATAGGCAGGTCCGCATCCACGATAAAGGCCGTGCGCAAGTCGGCGGAGCGCGAGCTGAAGGATGTCTTCGGCATTCCCGTCGCGCTGGAGCTCTGGGTGCGCGTCGAGCCGAATTGGATGAAGAACGACCGGCTTCTCGCCGAAATGGGCTACCTCGGCGGGCTTGTCTGAAGTCTAAGGTTTGATGGCTGATGTCTGGAGTTGGTAGTTGAAAGTTGAATTTAGAGCTGTCGGAAGTCTGCTGGCGGGCGCCATTTGCTTCATGGCGTCCATGGAGGCGTTCGGCGACGAGCTTGCCGTCGCGCGCGAGGCGCTCAGGGACGGACTCTGGGACGTCTCTCGCGCGCACGCAGCGAAGTCCGGCGATCCGTCCGCCCGCGACGTCATCGCAGAAAGCTTTGCCCGCGAGGGGAAGTGGAAGGAGCTCCTCGAGGCGATGGAGGAGTGGAAGAACCCCGAGGATGAGCGCTTGGTCTACTTCCGCGCCCTCGCTCTCGTCGAGACCGGCAAAAACGACCAGGCGGGCTATCTCCTCGCCGACCGCAAGTTCGCCGACCCGGCCTGCTCGCGGCTTGCCACGCGCCTCAGGGCGCGGGTCGCCATGTCCGAGAAGGGCGCTGCGGATGCGCTCAAGATCGTGAAGGAATCCACGGACGCGCTCGCAGACGAAGACTCCGAGATGTTCGCCGCCGATCTTATGGCCGCTACAGGCGACAGGTCCGGCGCGGAGGAGGTGTGGCGCGCCGTCGCCGCGCGCGGAACAAACGCGAGCGAGCGCGCTTTTGCCGCGGCGAGCGTCAAGCTCGCCGACGAGAAGCTTCTGCGCGAGGCGTTCGCGCGCAGCGCGTCGATGGACTCGAGGCGGCTTGCCGGTTACGCCCTCGGCCGTCTTCTGCTCGCCGACTCGACGACGCTCGACGAAGGCGCGTCGATAGTCCGTTCGCTCGTCCGCGACGCGCCTGATGCGCCCGGCGCGCGCGATGGCCTCGCCTCGATAGCCGACGCATACCTCTCCGCAGGGCGCTTCGCCGAGGCGGTCGCCGCGTATCGCGAGACATTCGAGACATGGCCCGATTCGAAGAGTCTCTCGCGTCTTCAGGACGGCCTCGGCTGGGCGCTCTCGAAGCTCGGCAGGCACGACGAGGCCCTCGAGGCGTTCGCGCGCGCCGAGGAGACGGCGACAAGCGACGCCGATCGCGCGATGGAGATCGTGAAGCAGGGCGACGTGCTCGCCGAGGCCGGCCGGACGGACGAGTCGCTCTCGAAGTACCGCGAGGTTCTTTCGAAGTATCCCGCGAGCGAATCGGCGTCCCGCATAAAGGATATCGTCCGCCTCAGGGACCTCGAGGACAGTGGCCGCAGCCTCTACCGGGAATACAGGTTCGCCGAGGCGCAGAAGGTGTTCAGGGACGTTGCCGTAAAGGATGCCTCGCGCAAGCCGAGAATGGACTACCTCGAGGCGATGTGCCTCTACGGGCAGGGGCTTGACGAAGAGGCGGAGAAGCTCGTCAAGCGCCTTGCGGCGGAGTCTTCCGACGCCGACGTGAGGGCGATGGCGGTGCTCTGGCTCGCGAAGCATTCCTACAACCGCGGCGCGTGGCAGGAGGCGCGCAGGCTCTTCGCCGAATACGCCGAGAAGTCGCCAGATTCGCCTGATGCGCCAGACGCGCTTGTCTGGTCTGCGCGCGCGGCCTTCGCCGAGAACGACTTCCAGGGGGCGATACAGACGGTGACGCGCCTTGCCGAGAAGTATCCCGGCACCCCTGCGTCCCTGCGCGGGCTTCTGGTCCAGGGAGAGGCGCTGATCGAGCTCGCGCGCTTCGACGAGGCAGTGCTCGTGCTCGAGAGGGTTTCGCTTGCGGACGGTGTCGATGCGGCGGACAGGCTGCGCGCAAAGCTGCTCGGCGCCGACGCGCTCTTTGCGATGGGCGCGGACAATCCCGTGCGCTACCAGGAGGCCCTCGAGGCCTACCGCGGCGTCAGGATGGGCGAGGCGCTTTCGCCGAGCCAGAGGATTTCGCTCTCCTACAAGGTCGCGAAGACCCTGGAGAAGCTCAAGCGCATGGACGAGGCGATAGACCGCTACTATGCCGACGTGGTGCTTGCCTACCGCATGTCGCGCGCGCAGGGCGTACGGCTTGACGACGAGGCGCGCGCAGCGTTCTCCCGCGCGGCGTTTCGGCTTGCCGATGAATTTGAGTCGCGCGGCCGCGACTATCAGGCGGTTCACGTGCTGGAGCTCGTGGTGGCGAGCGACGTGCCCGCGTCCGCGGAGGCCGCGAAGCGAATTGAGCGCATAAAGAGGAAAGGAAACTTCCTATGACGATATCCGGAGGCCCCGTGTTCTGGCTGCTTGTGGCGCTTGCGATCGCCGCGGTCGTGATATTCTTCGAACGCTTCTTCGAGCTGAGGCGCGTCCAGATCGACTGGCAGGACTTCGTGAAGGGCGTCGTCAACGTCCTTGCGGGCGGCAATGCCGAGGAGGCGCTCGCGATCTGCGAAGACACCGCGGTTCCGGTCGCGGCCGTCGTCGCGACGGCCATACGCCACCGCGACGCGGGTGCGCGCGTGCTGCGCGAGGCCGTCGATTCGCAGGGGCGCGCAGAGATAGGCCGCCTTGACCGCCGCCTCGCCTCTCTCGCCATCATCGGGCAGATCGCCCCGCTCCTCGGGCTTCTCGGCACGATCATAGGTTTCGTGAAGACCGTTCTTCTCGTCAACGCGCAGGAGCTCGTCGCGCGCACCGATCTCCTCAACTCGTCGATGGAGGCGCTTCTCTCCGCAGCCCTCGGCCTCGGCGTGACCATCCCCGTCCTTGTGATGTACGGCGTCCTGCGCGTGCGCATGGAGCGCATCGTAGTCGAGCTTGAGGCGGCCGCGAGCCAGATCACGGGCTATTTCGCCGCTGCGAGGGAGGCGAAGAAGTGAGCCCCTGGAAGTGGACACCCGAGCGCTCGCAGGGAATATGGCGGCACGGGCCGGCATGGACCAGGCCGCTCGTCTCCGCGGCGCCGTGGGTGACTGTGCTTCTCCTGCTCCTGATGCTCTACATGGTGAGCGGCACCTTCGTCACTGAACGCGGGGTCCTCTTCGATCTCCCGGATTCAAGCGGTCTTGACGAGGGCGAGAGCGCGTCGCTCGTAGCGCTCGTAATGCCGATGCCCCACGAGACGCTTGTCTTCTTCGACGACGCGCGCTACACGATGGGCGACGACTCGTCGGCGGCGGCTTTCGGCGCCCACCTCGAAGACCGCGTGGCCAAGTCGAACCGCAAGACTCTGCTCGTTCTCGCCGACAGGCGTGTCGCGACAGGCGAGCTGATGAAGATAGCGGCTATGGCGCGTCGCAGCGGCGTCGGCAGCGTTCTCTTCGCCGAGAAGAGGGCGGGAAAGGCGGACGAATGATCGAATGGCGTCCGCGACCGCTGCGTGCGCTGAGGCACGAGGCCATCTCGCTTCTCGAGATAGCGGTGGTGCCTGTCGCGATAGCCTTTGCCTTTCCCTACGAGGCCGTTGGCTTCCACGCCGCCGTGAGGGCCGCCCCGCACGGGCCGTCATGCGCGCTGGTCGTCCTCTCCGAGGAGGAGGAGCGCGTCGCTCTTGCCGCGGCGAGGACTTCGTGGCAGGTCGGCGCGAATGGCATCAAGGGCCTCAGGACCGACATTTCGTCGGGCGAGCTGCCGCCAGAGCCCGTGCGTCCCGTGATGCCGTCGCGCCCAGTGCGCGGCAAATCCGCCGCGTGCGCCGCGTACGAGCCGAATTACCTGCCGCCGACGGTTGCGGCCGAAGCGCCCGGGGTGATCGCCCCTGCCGCCGAGGAGGGCGAAGCCGAGGCGAAGAAGGCGTTTTCAAGGGAAGATCTTCTAAAAATAGACTGAAAGGGGAAAGCGACATGACTCAGAATCAGGTACTAAAGGCCTTCAAGGATACCGGGGCGCTGCTCGAAGGGCATTTCGAGCTCAGGTCCAAGCTCCACTCGAACCGCTACTTCCAGTGCGCGAACGTGCTCAGGTTCCCGCGCATCGCCGAGAAGCTCTGCCGCGCGGTGACGCGCGAAGCGGTCAAGTCCGGCAGGCTCGGCAAGAAGATCGACGGCGTGATCTCGCCCGCTGTGGGCGGAATCCTCGTCGGCCACGAGGTCGCGCGCGAGCTGAACGTCAAGTGCATCTTCGCCGAGAAGGTCCAGGGCAAGGGCGTTGACGCGACCGGCAAGCCCAACACCGTTCTCGCGCTCAGGCGCTTCTCGATTAGGAAGGGCGAACGCTATGTAGTCGCAGAGGACGTCGTGACGAAGGGCGGGCGCGTCCAGGAGACGATCGATCTCGTGAAGGCGGCGGGCGGAAAGGTCGCAGGAGTCGTCCTGCTCGTCGACCGCTCCGGCGGCAAGGTGAAGTTCGGGCGCATCCCGATGTTCTCGCTCATGCAGATGACTCCGGAAACCTGGACTGCGGCGGAGTGCCCGATGTGCAAGGCGGGGACGAAGCCCGTGCACCCGGGGTCGTAAGAAGTTTGAAGTTGGTAGGGGCGGCACTCCGTGCCGACCGCAAGTTGAAAGTTGAGATGTATGTTCGATTCGGTTGAGGACTGCCTTGAGGCGCTGAAGCGCGGTGAAATCGTTCTCGTGACGGACGATGCCGACCGCGAGAACGAGGGCGACTGCATCTGCGCGGCGGAGTTCGCGACGCGCGAGAACGTCAATTTCATGGCGACGTATGCGCGCGGCCTCATCTGCATGCCGATGAGCAGGGCGTGGTGCCGCAGGCTCGACCTCCCTCAGATGGTCGCGCAGAACACGGATAACCACCAGACCGCGTTCACCGTCTCGATAGACGCGGCCTCGACGACGACCGGCATATCCGCCGCGGAGCGCTCTACGACCGCGCTCGCGTGCGTAAAAGACGGCGTGAAGCCGTCTGACTTCAGGCGCCCCGGCCACATGTTCCCGCTTGAGGCGCGCGAAGGCGGCGTACTGAAGAGGGCCGGGCACACCGAGGCGACGGTAGACCTCTGCCGTCTCGCGGGGCTCAAGGAGGTGGGGCTCTGCTGCGAGATAATGAAGGACGACGGCACGATGGCGCGTCTCGACGACGTCGCCGCGTTTGCGAAGCGCCACGGACTCAGGATGATGACGATTGCCGACCTGATCGCCTACCGCCGCAAGGTCGACAAGCTCGTCGAGAAGGTCGAGGAGGTGGATCTTCCGACCGACCACGGGCACTTCCGCCTCAGCATGTACAAGAGCCGCATCTCCGGGCTCGAGCATCTCGCGCTTGTGAAGGGGAAGGTCGACGACGGCGCTCCAGTTCTCGTCCGCGTCCATTCCGAATGCTTCACGGGAGATGTGCTCGGCTCGGAGAGGTGCGACTGCGGGCCGCAGCTGCACATGGCGATGGAGATGGTCGAGCGCGAGGGACGCGGTGCGGTCCTCTACATGCGCCAGGAGGGGCGCGGCATCGGGCTCGAGAACAAGCTCCACGCCTACCGCAAGCAGGAGGAGGGGCTTGACACCGTAGAGGCCAACGTCGCGCTCGGCTTTGCGCCGGACCTCAGGGACTACGGCGAGGGTGCGCAGATGCTCGAGGACCTCGGCATACGCAAGGTGCGCCTCATGACGAACAACCCCTGCAAGGTCAAGGGGCTCGACGGCTACGGCATCGAGATCGTGGAGCGCGTGCCGATCGTGATCCCGGCGAACGCCCACGACAAGCGCTACCTCGACACGAAGCGCGAGAAGATGGGACACATCATCTGACCTCGGCGCGATTGCCAGTCCGACGATTTTTTGGTAAAATATTCGAACTTAAAGGCAAACAAGGAACTGCTTAATGGCGAAAGAAGAAGACCAGGCGATCGAAGTCACCGGCACGGTGACCAAGGTTCTGCCTGCAACCATGTACAAGGTGAAGCTCGAGAACGGGCACGAAGTCCTCGCTCACATCTCCGGCAAAATGCGCAAGTTCTTCATCAAGATCGCGATCGGCGACAAGGTCACCGTCGAGATCTCGCCCTACGACCTCGGCAAGGGCCGCATCACCTACCGCCACAAGGCATGATCCACGGGCCGACAACGTCATTTCACACTAACACAAAATAAGGACAAACCATGTCAGGTCACAGCCACTGGGCGACAATCAAGCGCGCGAAAGGCGCGGCAGACGCGAAGAAGGGCAAAATCTTCTCGAAACTCGGCAAGGAAATCACGATCGTCGTGAAGGCAAAGGGCGGCAACCCCGACAACAACCCGACGCTCCGCACGCTCATCGCCAAGGCGAAGGCGGCGCAGATGCCGAACGACAACATCGAGCGCGCGATCAAGAAGGGCACCGGCGAGCTCGAGTCGGCAGAAATGGTCGACTGCCAGTACGAGGGCATCAAGAACGGCACAGCGATCGTCGTCCACGTTCTCACCGACAACAAGAACCGCG
>CACYNF010000073.1 GCA_902775595.1 uncultured bacterium
CGAAGATAGAGGACGTGAAGGAGGGAATGAAGCTCGAGGGCGTCGTCACGAACGTGACGGCTTTCGGCGCGTTCGTCGACATCGGCGTCCATCAGGACGGTCTTGTCCACCTCTCGGAGCTTTCCGACAATTTCGTCTCCGATCCCGCGTCAGTCGTGAAGGCGGGCGACCGTCTTCAGGTCACCGTTATCGGCGTCGACCGCGCGAGAGGGCGCATCTCGCTCTCCGCGAAATCAAAGCCGACGATAGGCGGTGCGGCGGCGCCCGGAGCGCCGCGTGCGAAGCGCGAGCCGCGCACGTCGTTCGGCCCCTCGTCCGGCTCCGGCGGCTTTTCCTGCAACCCATTTGCCAATCTGTGATGACACATATTTGGTATAATACGCGCATCAAGGAAAGACTCAGATGCAGACAGTAACAGACTCATTTGCCGCGGCGGCTGGCAAGGCCAGCTTCATCCGCAAGATGTTCGAGAAGGGCATCGAGCTCAAGCAGCAGTTCGGCGAAGACGCCGTTTGCGACTTCTCGCTCGGGAATCCGGACGTTCCGCCGCCGGAGGCGGCGCGTGCAGTCCTGCACAAGCTCGCCGACGACGCAATTCGCCCGCTCGGCCTCGGCTATTGCCCGAATGCAGGCATCCCCGCGGTGCGCGACGCAATTGCCGCGCATCTTTCGAAGCAGCAGGGCGTTGCGCTCAGGGGCGCCGACGTGATGATGACCGTCGGCGCGGCGAGCGCGCTTGTGTGCTTCTTCAGGGCGACGATCGACAAGGGCGACGAGGTAATCGTGCCGAGCCCGTACTTCGTGGAATACGGCAACTACTGCGGACACTTCGGCGGCATCCTCAACCCCGTTCCCGCACACGAGGATTTCTCGCTTGACGTCCCCGCGATTGCCGCGGCCGTGACGCCGAAGACTCGCGCCATTATCGTCAACTCGCCCAACAACCCGACTGGCGCAATCTATTCGAAGGACGAGCTTGCATCTCTCGTCGGCGTAGTGGAGCGCGTCAACGCCGAACGCGCCGATAAGGGCGAACGTCCTCTTTTCCTTCTTTCCGACGAGCCCTATCGCGCGTTCGCCTACGACGGTGCGGATGTTCCCGCGATACTGCCGCTGTCGAAGTTCGCGCTTGTGCTTGGAAGCTTCTCGAAGACGCTTTCGATGGCCGGCGAACGAATCGGATACATTGCCGTCAATCCAGCGCTCACCGCAGAGGACGGCGGCGCGATGATGACGACTCTTACGCTCGTAAACCGCACGCTCGGCTATGTCAACGCGCCTGTCATAGGCCAGCGCCTCGCGGCCGCAATCTGCGACACAACCGTAGACCTCGACATCTACAAGCGCCGCCACGACCTCATGGCGAAGGTGCTTGAGGACGCCGGGATAGAGTTCACGATGCCGCGCGGCGCTTTCTACTTCTTCCCGAAGGCGCCAGGAGGCGACGACGCAAAGTTCGTCGACGCGCTTCTCGAGGAGAAGATACTCGCCGTCCCCGGCTCGGGCTTCGGCCGTGCCGGATACATCCGCCTGAGCTGCGCAGTGGACGAGAAGATCATCGCCCGCTCCGCGGAGGGCTTCAAGCGCGCAAAGGAGAAATGCCAGAAATGATCCTCTCACTCATCGCATCCATCGTCGTCTCGACAAACTCCGTGACGCTCACCGCCGTCTCGACGGACTGCGGACTCGACGCGCAGATCGAGTTCTTCCTTGCCGGCCCTGACTCGGACCACGACTACGAGTCGATGTTCCTCGCCGAAGACAGCGTGAAGGACATCGCCGCGGCGTTTGAGAAAGCCGGAATGCCGCTTGGCAAGCCGGCGTCGGCCAAAAGCTGCCGCTTCTGGCCGATAGGGACGAAGGTGAAGATGGAGCCGGACTTTTGGTCGCTTGTCCGCGACATGCGCGACGAGCGCAGGCAGCCGATCGTCTGGACGGGCGGGACGAGAGAGCCGGACGGCGCACCTGTCGCCGCGACGAACATGCCGCTCGCGGTATTCGCGCTCTACAATCTGCCCCAGTCGCTTATGCAGTTCGACGACGCTCTCGACCAGAGCGCTACATACGGGCGCTTCCAGCCCGCGGTGAAGATACCGAAGGGCGAGAAGCGCACGTTCAAGTTCACGTGGACGGGCGAGACGAACGGCGGGAAGCACGAGATGACGCCCGACTTCCCGCCCGAGATGACAGTCGGCGACGCGATCAAGCTCGCCGGCGCGCTTTCGGAGCTCGATTCGCCCGCGACGAAGGTGAACGGCTTCAAAGACGGGCAGTTCTTCTACCGCGCGTTCCTGCCGCGCGAGAGCTGGCGCGACCGCAAGGAGCGCCTGACCCAGCCATTTGAAGTCCGCTTTGCAGACGGCAGCCCCGCGCTCACGGTCATAAAGGAAGACTGGAGCGATCAGAACGCCACCGATCCGAAGCTTATCGCGGCAGAAGCGACCTTCGAATCTGTCGCGAAAGACGACAGGACGGATACCTGCTTCATCTATGCGCCAAAGTCGATGAAGCTTGCCGACGTCTATGCCGTCTGCAAGCTTCTCCCGAAGGCCGTCGTGAACTGGTACGTGTTCGGCGAATGAGGCATGGAGGGGCGCGAGACAGAACCGCTCGCCGCAAGGATGCGGCCAACGACGCTTGAAGAAGTCGTCGGGCAGGATCACATACTTGGCGAAGGCAAGCTCCTTCGCCGCGTGATCGAGGCGGATCGTCTCACGAACATAATCCTCTACGGGCCGCCGGGCTGCGGTAAGACGACGCTTGCCGAGGTCGTCGCGAAGACGACGAAGCGCAACTTCGTGCGGCTTTCCGGCGTTCTTTCGGGCGTAGCCGACATCCGCAAGATCTGCGAAAGGGCGCGTGACGAGCTCGGCGGAAGGGGAACGATACTTTTCATCGACGAGATACACCGCTTCAACAAGTCGCAGCAGGACGTCCTCCTGCCGTATGTCGAGGACGGAACTGTCGTCTTGATCGGCGCTACGACGCACAACCCGAACTTCTTCATCAACACGCCGCTTACATCGCGTTCCCTCGTCTTCGAGCTTCATGCGCTTGAGCCCGCGGCGATCGCCCGGCTCCTTGAAAGGGCGCTTGCCGACAAGGAGAAGGGGTATGGCGCGACGCCTTCCCGGCTCGACGACGATGCGCGCGATTTCCTCGCCGAAATATGCGACGGCGACGCAAGGCACGCGCTCACCGCTCTCGAGATCGCGATGCGCTCGACGCCGAAGGGCGAAGACGGCGCTGTGCACCTTACGCTCGACGTGATACAGGAATGCGTCCAGCGGCGACAGGTCCGCTACGACAAGAAGGAAGACGGCCACTACGACACGATCTCCGCGTTCATCAAGTCAATTCGCGGGAGCGATCCGGATGCCGCCGTATATTGGCTTGGGAAGATGCTGACGGCTGGCGAAGATCCGCGCTTCATAGCGCGGCGGCTCGTAATCTCCGCCAGCGAAGACATCGGCAACGCCGACCCGCGCGGGCTCTCGGTCGCGGTCGCCGCGATGCAGGCGTGCGAATTCGTCGGCATGCCCGAGTGTGCAATCAATCTTTCGCAGGCGACGACCTATCTTGCTACGGCGCCCAAGTCTAACGCGAGCTGCATGGCGATCTCCGAGGCGATGGCCGACGTGGAGGCGGGCGCGGTGCAGCCGGTTCCTGAGCATCTGAAGAACAAGCACGTAAAGGCTATTGGAAGCGCAGAGGTCACGGAATACAAGTATCCGCACAACTTTGCGAACCATTACGTCAAGCAGGCCTACCTGACCATACCGAAGAAATACTACAGGCCGTCGCAGGAAGGGTATGAGGCGACCATATCCAAGCGGTTGGCGTCGCTGCCCCGCTGAGCGCTTTGTTTTGCGCGTCATGCGCCCGCCCGGCCGGGAATTTGGTATAATTTCCGCCATGCAAAAATACAGGCTGCTCGTGATAAACCCCGGCTCGACCTCGACAAAGGTCAGCCTCTTCGAGAACGAGGACTCCGTCTTCGAGAAGAGTCTCTTCCACGACTCTTCGGTGCTCCTTTCGTTTCCGCACGTGAACGATCAGGTCCCTTTCCGCAAGGGCGTGATACTCGACATGCTCTCCGCCGAGGGCGTCGCACCGTCGTCCATCGACGCGTTCGTCGGGCGCGGCGGGAGCGCCTGCACGCAGCCAGGAGGCATAACGGCGATCGATCGGAAGCTCTACGACGACACCGTCGCGGCTGTCGGCGGCTCCGAGCATCCCGCGAAACTCGGCGTCATGCTCGCCTGGGACTTCGCGCAGGAGTACGGCAAGCCGGCCTTCACGCTCAATCCGACAAACGTTGACGAATACTGCGACTACGCCCGGCTCACGGGCATCAAGGGCGTCTACCGCGTGTCCCACTCTCACGTCCTCAACCAGAAGGCCGTCGCCGAGTTCCACGCCTCGAAGCTCGGCAGAAAGTACGAGGAATGCAATTTCATCGTCGCGCACATAGACGGCGGCATAACGGTGTCGGCGCACGAGCGCGGTAAGATGGTCGACGGCAACATGGGTGCCGACGGCGAGGGCGCGTTCACGCCGACTCGCATCGGCTCGGTTCCGGTTCTCCAGCTTCTTGACTACATCGAGGCGCACTCCATCGCGGACGTGCGGCTAAGGTGCTCGCGTGCGGGTGGTTTCGTCGACCTCTTCGGCACTTCCAATTCCGATACGATACACGCGCTTGTCGACAAGGGCGACAAGAAGGCTACGCTCGTCTGGAACACGATGATCTACCAGATCTGCAAAATGATCGGCGAAATGTCGGCTGTCTTGTGCGGAAAGGTCGACGCGATTCTCCTCACAGGCGGGCTCGTCCGATTCCAGGACATCGTCGACGGCATCAAGACGCGCTGCGGTTTCATCGCGCCAATCGAGGTCTATCCCGGCGAGATGGAGCAGGAGGCGCTCGCGATTCCCGCACTCAAGGTCCTCCGCGGCGAACTTAAGGCCCAGGCCTACAGCGGCAGAAACGTCTGGCCAGGTTTCGGCGACATCGGACTGTAGCCGTTCTCCAAACTCCCAACTTCAAACATCAAACTTCAAACATCAAACATCAAACTTAAAAAAGATGCGGCTCATAGACAGAATACGCGCCAAGGCGAGATCCTCGATCAAGCGCATTGTGCTCCCCGAGGGCGACGAACCCCGCACGATCAAGGCGGCGGAGACGGTCCGCGCCGAAGGTCTTGCAGAGCCGATTCTCCTTGCCCCCGAATCCATCGCGGCAGATGCGCCGCGCCGCGAGCGGTATGCGGAGGCGCTCTACGAGCTTCGGAAGGCGAAGGGGCTTACGGAGGAAGCGGCAGCGAAGCTCGTCTCTGATCCGATGTACTTCGGCATGATGATGGTCAAGCTCGGCGACGCAGACGGCCTTGTCTCCGGCGCGGTTCATTCGACGGGCGACATGCTTCGCCCGGCGCTCCAGATAATCAAGACCGCGCCTGGGATGAAGCTCGTTTCGTCGAGCTTCCTCATGGAGTGCCCGAACCGAGGGATAGGCGAGGACGGGCTCCTGGTCTACGCCGACTGCGTGGTTAACCCGAATCCAAACGCCGAGGAGCTCGCCAACATCACCGTCGCCACCGCGGATACCGCGCGCAGGCTGTGCGGGATCGCGGAACCCCGGGTTGCGATGCTTTCGTTCTCAACGAAGGGGAGCGCGAACCACGCTCTCGTCGATAAGGTGCGCGAGGCGACGGAGATTGCGCATTCGCTTGCGCCCGATCTGCTTCTTGACGGCGAGCTGCAGTTCGACGCTGCGCTTGTCCCGGAGGTCGCCGCACAGAAGGCGATGGGGAGTCCCGTCGCTGGACGCGCGAACGTCCTGGTGTTTCCCGATCTCCAGTCCGGAAACATCGGCTACAAGATCACGCAGCGCCTCGGCGGAGCCTCGTGCTTTGCCGTCCTTCAGGGGCTTGCGAAGCCGTGCAACGACCTTTCACGCGGCTGTTCGGCCGACGACATCGTGAACACCGTCGCCGCGACCGCCGTCCAGGGCGTCCACTTGTGAGATTCCGATGACGGTTTTTGGTATAATGTAAGTCAAGCAAAGCAAAAGGAGAAACTCTATGAAGAAACTTGTTCTTGTGGTTAAAGACATGAAGAAGTTCATTTTGAGTTGCCTGTGTGCTCTTGCGGCCGTTGTTCTTTCGGCCGATGAGACGGCGAAGAAACCCGTTGCGGCGGTTTCCGTGGAGAAGCCAGCCGCTGCAGTCCCGGCGAAGGAGCCGATTCGCGTGGCGTGCGTTGGCGACAGCATCACGTATGGCCATGGCGCCTCTAATCGCGCGAAGACGAGCTATCCCGCTCAGCTCCAGACGCTCCTCGGCGACGAATGGTCCGTCGTCAATTTCGGGCACAACGCGCGCACTGCGCTCGACGACGGCAAGGAATGGAACGGGAAGGGCGGCATGGGCTACCGCAAGTCGCCCGAGTTCGCGAAGGCGCTTGCGAGCAAGCCGGATATCGTTGTCTTCATGCTTGGAACGAACGACTCGAAGCCCGTCAACTGGGACGGCAAGTCGGACGACGTCAAGCGCGACTACGCGAAGCTCGTCGACGACTTTCTCGCCCTCGACCCCAAGCCCGTCGTCGTGATTGCAGCGTCGCCGTTCGTCAAGAAGGACTCGTTCTCTATCCGCGAGAGCGTCGTTGGCGGCGAGCTCGTCCCGTGGCAGCGAGAGTTTGCGTCCAAGCGCTCGCTGCCGTTCGCCGATGCGTACTCCGTTACAAAGTCCGCCGCCGACAAGTCGTACATCGGCGACGGAGTGCATCCGAATGACGCTGGATACGGCGTCATCGCCGCGGCGTTTGCGGAGAAGCTGCGCGGGCTCCGCGGCGGATTGGACGCGCGAGGCGGAGATGCCCGGAATCTCAATGGAAAGGAACCAAAATGAAGATTGCCACACTTGCCGCGGTCATGGCGGCTGCCTCGGCCGCATTCGGAGAACTTGCCGTCAAGGACGGCGACACGCTTGCGTTCCTCGGCGACTCTATCACGCAGCAGGGGCAGAGCCTGGCGCGGCTCGACAGGGACGTCCTCTCCCGGAAGCCGAAGGTGATGACGCTCTCGTGCGGCGTCAACGACGTGTGGCACCACGACTGGAACAAGGGCGTGTCGCTCGAGGACTACAAGAAGAACATCTCTGCGATATTCGACAAGTGCGCCGCGTCGAACTGCCAGGTCGTCGTGCTGACGGCGACAATGTTCGAGAAGCCCGAGATGGAGAAGTTCAAGCACAACGTCATGGTCGCGCCCTACAACGAGTGGCTCCGCGATGAGGCGAAGCGCCGCGGATATCCCGTAGCGGACCTCAACGCCGACATGTGGAAGGCACATGCCGACGATCCGTCTGTGAAGCTCACGCGCGACGGCGTGCACATGCTCCCCGCAGGCAACCGCCTGATGGCCCGCGGCGTCCTGCGCGCGCTCGGCATGGCGGAGGACCGAGTCGCCTCGTTCGACTGGGAGAACTGGAAGCCCGTCTGGGTGCTCTGTCGCTTCGACTTGAAGCCCGACGCAGACAAGACCGACTACCTCGCTAAGACGAAGTCCGTCTTGGCGGCGGTCCGCGCCGAGCCCGGCTGCTGCGAGTACCGGCTCCTCGGCGACGCCGAGACCGACTGGGACAAGCCACAGCGCTTCGGCGACCGCACGCTCTGGATGCTCGAGAAGTGGCTTTCGGTCGGCGAGCTCAAGGCGCACCTCGCGACGCCCCACATGAAGAAGTTCGGCCCGTCTGTCGCCCCGATGCGCACGTCGTCCTCTTTCCATGTGCTTGAGGACGTGCTGCCTTAGTCTTCCCCATCCTCGACCTCGAATTCTGGTCAAGGCGATTTCCGGGCGATTCGTCTGCTTCCCCTTAAGAGGGGATGGTGGACGCTTCGGCCAAATGATACAATGAGACCATGAAAAAGGGTCTCTTCCTTCTCGCTGCCATCGCGGCGATTGCCTTGCGCGTCCAGGCGGCCTTCGTCCCTGAGGATGAGCGGGCGCTTGCCGACCGGCTTTTCATGCACTGGCAGACGCACGCGACAGATGTCTACGTGAGGGGCGAGGCGGTTGTCGGCGTAGGGAGTCGCACCGAACTGGTACTACGAATGGGCGGGCTGGGGCACTCTGATGAAGCGAGACGAGTCTCTGGACTCTGCGGAACGGCTGGCCTTCGGCGCAATGAGCCGCTAATTTCCCCGGCGGTTTTGCCGCGCGGCGCATGAATGTGGTATAATATACCCAGACTTTGAAAGGAACAGCTTTATGAACAACGACTTCATGGTGTTCTCCGGCACGGCGAACCTGCCGCTCGCGGAGAAGGTTGCAAACTATCTCGGACGTCCGCTCGACAAGATCGACATCAAGCACTTCCCCGACGGCGAGACGTTCTGCCAGGTGATCGACTCGGTGCGCGGGCGCGACGTGTTCGTGATCCAGTCGGGCTCGCCGGCCCCGAACGAGGCGTACATGGAGCTCTTCATAATCATGGACGCCCTGAAGCGCGGCTCGGCAGCGAGAATCACGGCGATCCTCCCGTACTACGGCTACGCGCGCCAGGACCGCAAGGACCAGCCGCGCGTCCCGATCACCGCGCGCCTCATCGCGAACCTCCTGCAGAAGGCGGGCGCTGACCGCGTCATCGCGATGGACCTCCACGCGAACCAGATACAGGGCTTCTTCGACATTCCCCTCGACCACCTCAAGGCCGAGCCCGTGATCCTCAAGTACATCCGCGACCAGCACTGGGCGAGCCCCATCGTCGTCGCGCCCGATACCGGCGGGGCGAAGACGGCCTACGGCTACAGCCGCAAGCTGAAGTGCGGCCTTGCGATCGTCGCGAAGCAGCGCACGGGCGGCGATACCGTAGACGCGTTCTCGGTAGTCGGCGACGTCAAGGGCCACGACGTCATCATGATCGACGACATGACCGCGACGGGCGGCACGCTTTCCGCCGCGGCGAAGATGTGCCGCGACAACGGCGCGAAGTCGGTGCACGCGTTCGTCTCTCACTTCCCGCTTACCGAGAAGGGCGTGGAGCGGCTCATGAAGGAGGTGCAGCTCGACGAGCTCGTCGTCACCGATTCGATTCCGCTCCGCGCGGGTTTCGACCCGGCGAAGCTTCCCTTCAAGCTCACGCAGCTCTCCGTCGCTCCGCTTATCGGCGAGGCCATACGCCGCACCCACCTGAACGAATCGATCAACGACCTCTTCAACCACGAGTGAAGTTGAAGAGCTGAAAGGTTGGGCTTGAAGGTCGTAGTAGGCCTGGGAAATCCCGGTGCGCAGTATGCCAATACTCCGCATTCGGTCGGTTTCGAAGTCGTTGACCGCATCGCCGCCGAGTGCGGCGCGGTCTGGGAGGAGAAGCGGCAGTTCAAGTGCCTCATGGCGCGGGCGACCCTTGCGGGCCAGGCCGTCCTGCTTGTGAAGCCGCAGACCTACATGAACCTTTCGGGCGACTCGGTCGCGCCTGTCGTGAAGTACCACAACGCGACGTCGGCCGATCTTCTCGTGGTCCAGGACGACATTGATCTCGCGGTGGGGAAGCTCCGTATCCGCAAGGCGGGCTCATGCGGCGGACACAACGGGATACGAAACATCATAGAGCGGCTCGGCACGCAGGGGTTCGTGCGGATTAAGCTTGGCGTCGGCAAGGACAAGTCAAACGTGGTGGGACACGTGCTCGGCAAGTTCGATCCCGAGTCGCGCGCAGTCATGGACCGCGTCGTTGAGGCGGCCGCGAAGGCGGCGGCAGCCGTCGTTTCGGAGGGGCCCGACAGGGCGATGAACGCATACAACGGATTTGATGCAAAAATCCCTGTGTAGAACTGAGCTGTTTTTGGTATAATTATGTCTTAAGGAGAAGTTTGTGAACACGATTCCATATAAGACATATCTCGAAGAGAACGAGCTGCCTGAATGTTGGTACAACATGCGCGCGGACATGAAAAAGAAGCCCGCGCCGCTCCTCAACCCCGCGACTGGAGCGCCTTGCACGGCAGAGGACCTTTCGCACGTGTTCTGCGACGAACTTGTCGCGCAGGAGCTTGACGAGACAACGCCGCTTTTCAAGATACCGAAGTCGATCCGCGACTTCTACAGGATGTTCCGCCCCTCGCCGCTCGTGAGGGCATACTTCCTCGAAGAGGCGCTCGGCACACCGGCGAAGATATACTACAAGTTCGAGGGCAACAACACCTCCGGCTCCCACAAGCTCAACTCCGCCGTCGCGCAGGCGTACTATGCGAAGGCGCAGGGGCTCAAGGGCGTGACGACCGAGACGGGCGCGGGCCAGTGGGGAACGGCGCTTTCGATGGCGTGCGCGTTCTTCGGTCTCGACTGCCGCGTCTTCATGGTGAAGTGCTCTTACGAGCAGAAGCCGTTCCGCCGCGAGGTGATGCGCACGTACGGCGCGAGTGTCACGCCTTCGCCTTCGATGGAGACCGAAGTCGGCCGCCTCATCAACGCCGAGCATCCCGGCACGACCGGCTCGCTTGGCTGCGCGATCTCCGAGGCGGTGGAGACTGCGGTAAAGACCCCGGGCTACCGCTATGTGCTCGGCTCGGTTCTCAACCAGGTGCTCCTTCACCAGTCGATCATCGGCCTCGAGGCGCGCGCGGCGTTCAGAAAGCTCGGCGTAAAGCCCGACGTGATCATCGGCTGCGCGGGCGGCGGCTCCAACCTCGGCGGCCTCATCGCGCCTTTCATGGGCGAGAAGCTGCGCGGCGAGGCAGACTACCGCATCGTCGCCGTCGAGCCGGCGAGCTGCCCGTCGTTCACGCGCGGCAAGTACGCCTACGACTACTGCGACACCGGGCGCATCTGCCCGCTTGCGAAGATGTACACGCTCGGCGCCGACTTCATCCCCTCGCCGAGCCACGCGGGAGGACTAAGGTTCCACGGCATGAGCTCGACGCTCTCCGAGCTCTACGACCAGAAGCTCATGGAGGCGGTGAGCGTGAAGCAGACCGACGTGTTCGCGGCCGCACAGCAGTTCGCGCGCACTGAGGGCATACTCCCCGCGCCGGAGTCGAGCCACGCGATACGCGCCGCGATCGACGAGGCGCTCAAGTGCAAGGCCGAGGGGAAGGAGGAGACGATCCTCTTCGGGCTCACCGGCACCGGATATTTCGACATGAAGGCCTACGAGGCGTTCAACGACGGAACGTTGAGCGACTACGAGCCGACGGACGAAGACCTCGAGCGCAGCTTCGCGAAGCTGCCGAAGGTCGTGGCAAGGTAATTTAATCCCAAGGAAAAAGACTATGAAAGCGAAGCTGACGGTAACCTGCAACAACCAGACGAAGGCGTATGCGCTCCCCGAGCAGGGAGTGAAGATCGGGCGCGACCCAGGCCAGTGCCAGCTCGCGCTCCAGGATCCGGACGTCTCGTCGCTCCATGCGTTCATGTGCTGCAAGAACGGCACATGGATGCTCCAGGACCTCGGGTCCACGAACGGCACCTACGTGAACGGGGACAAGATCACGACAGTCGGGCTGAAGTCCGGCGACAGGATCAAGTTCGGCGCGAGCGTCAGCGCTAAGATCGAGATCGAGGAGCCGAAGAAGGAGGTCGTCGCGCCGCCGAAGCCGGCAACTCCGCCACCGCCGCCGCAGAAGAGCGCGATCAAGGTCGACAACACGCCCCCGCCCGAGATGAGCGCCGACGACGTCGAGCTCATCAAGCTCCTGAACGAGAAGTTCGCGCTCGCGAAGGAGAACCTTTCCCAGGTCGTCATAGGCCAGATGGACGTGATCGAGCTTGTCCTGACCGCCATCTTCGCGCGCGGCCACGTTCTTCTGATGGGCGTGCCCGGCCTCGCGAAGACGCTGCTCATCTCTACGCTCTCGAAGGTCCTAGACCTCCAGTTCAAGCGCGTTCAGTTCACTCCTGACCTGATGCCTTCCGACATCACGGGAACCGACGTCCTCGAGGAGGACAAGGAGTCCGGCGGCAGGAAGTTCCGCTTCGTCGAGGGCCCGGTCTTCACGAACATGCTTCTCGCCGACGAAATCAACCGTACTCCGCCGAAGACGCAGGCCGCGCTCCTCGAGGCCATGCAGGAGCACCACATCACCGTCGGCACCAAGACGTACAACCTCCCCGAGCCGTTCTTCGTCATGGCGACGCAGAACCCGATCGAGCAGGAAGGCACGTATCCTCTTCCCGAGGCGCAGATGGACCGATTCCTCTTCAACATCATCGTCAAGTACCCGTCCGCCGCGGACGAAGAGACGATCATCCGCAACGTAACTTCGAACAGGAAGGTGAAGCTCGAGAAGGTGCTCGACGGCGAAACGGTGCAGAAGCTCCAGGAGGTCGTCAAGCGCGTTCCCGTCGCGCCGCACGTCATCCAGTACGCGGCGACGCTCGCGAGGATGTCGCGCCCGAAGGAGCCGGACGTGCCGGACTTCGTCAAGGAGCTCGTCGGCTGGGGCGCAGGCCCGCGCGCGGGCATCTCGCTCATCACCGCGGCGAAGGCGTGGGCGATTCTGCACGGCCGCCACCACTGCACGATGAAGGACGTCGAGGCGATTGCGATGCCCGTTCTCCGCCACCGCGTCATCACGACGTTCGCGGCGGAGGCCGCGGGTGTGACTTCCGACGACCTCGTCAACATGCTCCTCAAGGAACTCAAGCCCACTCTCGACCTCGAGATCTGATGGCCAAGCTCTCCCAGCCCTCCTACATGAAGTGGCTGCCGCCGAAGACGACGGCGACCATTTCGCGCTGCGAGTTCTTCGGGCGCACGATGAAGTCCGGTTTCATCTCCGGGCGTCACCGTTCGCCGAAGAAGGGCAACTCCGTAGAGTTCGCGGAGCACCGCCAGTACATGCCGGGCGACGATTTGAGAACGCTCGACTGGAAGGTGCTCGGGAGAAAAGACCGTCTCTACATCCGCCAGTACGAGGAAGAGACGAATCTCCGCACGACGATTCTTCTCGACTGCTCGGGGTCGATGGCCTACGGCGGCGACGCGGCGGCGGAGCTCGACGGGAAGAAGCTCACCAAGTTCGACTACGCGCGCTATCTCGCGGCCGGCATCACCTACATGTTCTCCGGCCAGCAGGACGCCGTCGGTCTCGTCACTTTCGACACGAAGATACGCGAGTACCTCCCGGCGAAGTCCTCTGCGTCGCAGACCAGGCGCATACTCGAGTTCCTCGACAAGTCGAAGCCGGGCGGAGAGACAGACCCCGCGCCGGTAATCAACGACATCGCCGAGCGCATCCCGTCGCGCGGCCTCGTTGTGGTGATATCCGACCTCTTCACGCAGGACGCCGACGCGCTTGTCAAGGCGCTGCACCACTTCACGTTCCGGAAGCACGAGATCGTCGTCCTCCACGTGATGGCCGAGGAGGAGCTCACCTTCGGCTTCGACGGACACGTGCACTTCGAGAACCTCGAGGGGCCCGACGAGATGATGATCGACGCGAAGTCGATCAGGGCGAGCTACCTCGAGCAGGTCAACGCCTTTCTCAAGAAGATCGGCGACGGCGTCAGGAAGACGGGCGCGGACTACGCGCCGATGAACACGAAGATCCCGTTCGACAAGGCGCTCGTCGAGTACCTGTCGCGCAGGCGGAGCGGGGGGAGGTAGGCCATGCAGTTCATAAACATGGCGATGCTCTTCGCGCTCGCGGCCGTCGCGATACCGATCATCATCCAGATCTTCACCCGCAAGAACGCGCGGAAGATCCAGTGGGGCGCGTGGCTGTTCCTCGACAAGACGATGAAGAAGCGCAAGAGGAAGGTGCTTCTCGAGGACATCCTCCTTCTCGCGAGCCGCTGCCTCGCCGTCGGTCTTCTCGCGCTCGCGTTCGCGCGTCCGTTCGTTAGGCCCGATTCCCCGGTTCCGTGGGCCGTCACCATGCCAGTGATGCTCCTCTCGATAGTGGCGATCGGCATCTCCTTCGCGCTCTGGCGCTATCCGAAGCACCGGCTCGTCATGATGGCGCTTGGCATCCTGCTCTTCGTCCTCTCCATCGCGACAATCGTGTTCGAGCGCCAGCTCAACCTCAAGCGCTTCGGCCTCGGGGCGACAAAGGACGTCGTCCTCATAATCGACGGCTCCGCGTCGATGTCGATCGTCAACGACGGGAAGACCAACTTCGAGCGCGCTGTCGAGGAGGCGAAGAAGTACGTCGAGAACGCGCCTCGCAACACGTCTTTCGCAGTGATCATCGGCGGCCCCGTGCCTCAGGTGATGAACCCGGTGCCGATCGCCGACAAGCGCGTGATACTCTCGACGCTCGACCGCCTCTACATCGCGAACGGCACGATGCAGATAGCGGGCAACCTGACCGCGGCGGCCGTGACGCTTGCGCAGGGCCACAACGCCGTCAAGCAGATCGTGATAGTCGGCGACGGCCAGACGGTCGGCTGGCAGCTCGAGGACAAGGAGCGCTGGAAGACGATCGGGCGCGTGTTCTCCTCCCTCAAGACCCAGCCGATCGTGACATGGCGCACGCTCCCGCTTCCGACGTCGATAAGGAACCTTGCCGTCGGGTCGGTCCGCCCGTCGCGCGACATTGTGGGCACAGACCGCGACGTGAACCTTCAGGTGACTGTCGTGAACGCCGGCACCGAGGCGGTCACGCCGAAGAACGTGTCCCTCACCGTCGAGGGCGAGGTCAAGAAGGCGCACGACCTTCGCCAGCTCGAACCGGGCGAGGAGCAGACGTTCACCTTCACCCACCGGTTCACGAAGGCGGGCGGGGCGATAGTCTCGGCGAAGGTTGAGTCGGGCGACGATCTGCCAGCGGACGACGTCTACAAGTACGCGATGCCCGTCCTCGACAGCCTGCGCGTCCTTCTCGTCGACGGCAACGCGGGCGCGCCGCTGATGAAGCGCTCCGCGACCTTTACCGGCCTTGCGCTCAGGCCAGAGATGGCGGCGCTCACAGGCGAGTCGCAGACGAGGGAGTTCCTCCTTGAGACCGTCGTTGAGGACGTCACGACCGCAGGCCAGCGGCGCAACTTCGGCGGCTTCTCGGCTGTCATACTTGCGGGCGTGCGGCGCCTTTCCGACGAGACCAGAGACGCGCTCGCGCGGTTCGTCTCGGTGGGAGGCGGGCTTCTCGTCATGCCTGCGCCCGGGCTCGACGGAAAGTTCTTCGACGAGTGGACGGCCGACGGACGCAAGGTGATGCCGGCTCCGTTCGGCGCCTGGCGCAGGAACGAGTCTGCGCTTGACCCGAACGCCTTCCGCGAGATGTTCCTGCGCTTCCGCACGGGCACCGACCTCGGCACGGCGACGCCAGAGCGCATTGTAGATTTCGGCGAGGGCTGGTCGTCCAACGCGGTCGTGACGGCGAAGCTGGCCGACGGCACGCCGTTCGTCGTGGCGCATACTCTGGGGCGCGGCATGGTCGTCGAGACGGCGGCCCTCTTCGACACGGCGTCCGGCCTCGTCTCGAAGCGCGGGTTCGTGCCGATGGTGCATGAGCTCGTCTATTCGCTCGCGCGACCCGCGGCCGTCTCGCTCGACGTCCGTCCGGCCGAGGGGCTGACGCTTCTCGTCGCAAGCGGGGCCTCGGGCGCCGAAATAGCCGGAGAACAGGGCCTCATGGGATACTATTTCCCCAAGCTCGGCTGCCTCGGCAAGCCGGTCACGCGCATGGAGAGCAAGATAGCCTTCAACTGGGGCGGAGGAGGCCCGCTGCCGGACTTCCCGGGGGACAACTGGTCGGCGCGCTGGCGCGGCGTCATCAGGGCGCCCGAGAGCGGCAGCTACAAAATCTGGTGGGACGTGGACGACCGCTTCTGGCTGAAGATCGGAGGCAAGGAGGTCGGCAACAAGACGTACGTCAGGTTTGAGAAGGACAAGCCATACGCCTTCGAGGGGAAGTTCGAGGAAGACGGCGGCGGCGCCTATGTCACGCTCAAATGGCAGAAGCCGGACGGCAAGCACGAGGAGCAGATACCGGCTTCTGTATTCTCCATGAGCGCGGCCGGCGTCGAGGGCGCTGGCGATATCGTGGAGATGACGGATCCGCACGGCGAGACGTTCTACGCCGAGATGTTCCAGGGCGCCGAAGGCCTTTTCCTCAGGATTACTCGAAGCGTCATCCCCGGCGTCTACGCCGTCAACGCCGTCCCCGAGACGCTCAGGGACTCTTGCCGCGGTGTGATGGACCAGGAAGGGCGCATCCGGTTCACTGTTTCGTCGGGTGTCGAGGAGTCGACTATGACGGCGATCACGCAGAACGAACTCTCGGATCTCTGCAACTACGTCCAGATATCCCAGGCGATAAAGGATGAGGACGTCATAAAGGCCATAGGAGGGCAGAGCTTCGGCAAGGAGGTGTGGCGCATCCTCGCGTTCGTGGCGTTCCTCTTCCTCGTCACTGAGCCCGCGATCGCGCGCTGGATAGCGATCAACCGCCGCACGGGCGACATCATCGACACGGAGGGTTCATGGATCAGAACGTAATACGCACCGACCTGCTTCCCGAGTCGATGGCTCTTTGGATAATCGCGCTCCTCGCCCTTATGGGGGTCGCGGCGTGGGTGGCATGCCACTGGGCGGTGAAGCGCTATGCGGCGAACAGGCTGAACGTCTGGTACAGGGCTCTTCTCAGCGTGCCGCTCGGCACCATCGCGTGCTGGCTCGTACTGCAGACCCTTGCGCGCATGATGTTCCTCGCGACGCCGTGGTCGCTGTTCCTCGCGTCCGTAATGGGCGCCGTGTCCGTCGAGGCCGTCAGCGCGTTCTACGGCCACGAATGCGCGCGCGTCCCGCCGAAGACGGCGAAGATCCTTGTCGCGTGCCGCATGGCCGCGGTGATATTCACGCTTCTCGTCCTGATGCAGCCCGTCATAATAGGCGAGCGCGAGCGCACGGTAAAGGAGCGGGTTCTTGTTCTCGTCGACGACTCGGCGTCCATGCACTTCAGGGATACGCTGATGACGCCAGACGAGAAGAAGGATCTCGCCGCCGCGCTCAAGCTCGAGAAGCTCCCCGATGACGGCATGACGCGCGCGGAGATGGTCCGCATGCTGCTAGCGGCAGGAGGAGACGACAGCTTCCTGAAGCGCACCGCCCGCAAGTACGAGGTGGACGTGTTCAGGTTCGGCAACGGCCTTCAGCGCGACGAGTCTATTGCCGAGGAGAAGCCTGTTGACGCGAAGGAGGAGATGTTCCGTTCGGTGACCGACGTCACGAAGGCCCTCGAGCTCGCCTTGAGGGAGGTGCCGGCGGAGGAGATAACCTCCATCATCATGTTCACCGACGGCATACACAACGGCGACGCCGGAGTCGAGTCGATCTCCCGCAAGCTCGGCGGCTACGGAATCCAGGTCTCGACCGTGCTTGTCGGAGGCAGCGTAAAGCCGTTTGACCTCGCCGTCGCGTCGGCCGACTCGCCGGAGTCCGTCTTCCTCGGCGACAAGGTCCGCTTCACCGTGCGCGTCTCGGCGACGCGCGCCAACGGACGCAAGGCGAAGATACACTTCTCCGACGACAACGGCGAGCTCGACGTCAAGGAATTCACCGTCGAGGGCGACGACTGGTCGAAGGAGTTCAAGTTCACCGACATCCCGAAAGACCAGGGCGTCTACGGCTACAACTTCGCCGTGACCCACGTCGAAGGGGAGCTATTCGACGACAACAACGAGCGCAGGCTCGAGGTCGCGGTTTCCGACGACCGCATGAACGTTCTGCTCGTGGACGGCCGCCCTCGCTGGGAGTACCGGTATCTGCGCAACCTCTTCTACGGCCGCGACAAGTCGGTGCATCTGCAGGACTGGCTCGTCCACCCCGACTCGATCGCCGGCATCCAGCCGAAGCTCCTCGAATTCGCGAGCGCGTCGCGCCCGTTCGGCCAGTCTGAGGCGGGCGGTTGGCCCATACAGGACAACGACTGGCGGCAGTTCGACGTCATCATCATCGGCGACATAGGCGAGGACGTTCTGACGGAGGACGTCATCGAGCAGCTAAGGTACAACGTCGAGGACCGCGGCGCGCTTCTCGTCCTCATCTCGGGCTCCGAGTACATGCCTTACTCGATTACGAACCAGAAGCTGCGCGACCTCATGCCGATCGAGTACGAGCCGTCCGCGCAGAGCCGCCGTGTCGCTCCTGAGGACGCGTTCGTCTTCCAGCTCGCGGCAGCTGGCCGCGGCCATCCTGTTATGAACCAGAGCTCGTCCTCCTCCGAGAACGAGGACATCTGGGCCGACATACCCGACTTCCACTGGCGACTTCCGATTTCCGGCGTGAAGTCGGGCGCCGACATCCTCGCGTATGCGAAGCCGAAGAAGTCTTCGGGAGCCGATGACGCCGGCGCCATAGCGGAGTCCGTCGCGGCGACTATCGAGGAAAACCCCGAAGCCGCGCTGAAGCGGCTTGAGGACATGCGCGGCGAGCAGGGGCGCAACGCACTCATCGTGGCGGGCGCGAAGGGCAAGGGCAAGGTGCTGATGCGGACGACCGACTCGATGTGGCGCCTCCGCTCCAAGACCGGCGACCAGCTGCACCACCGCTTCTGGGGGCAGATCATGCGCTGGGGCGCGGGCGAGAAGCTCAGGTGCGGCAACATGTACGTGCGCCTCGGCACCGACCAGCTGAGGTACGGCGCGGGCGAGACGGTGAAGGTCCTCGCCAGGTTCCTCGATGAGAAGCACAACGGTATCGACGGCCTCGATCCCCGCTTTATGGTCCGCGCGCCGAACATGGGCGCGAGAGTGTCTGTGTTCGATGCAAAGAAGCGCCCCGACTCCAACGGCCTCTATGAGGTGGAGATACACGGCTGCACGGTCCCAGGCCTGTACGAGGTGAGCCTCGATTGCCCCAAGGCGCAGGAGCTCCTCGGCCGCCGCTATCCGGCGGACAAGCTGAAGACGAGCTTTGTTGTCGTCACAACCAAGCAGCCAGCCGAGAAGGTCGACATCGCGTCGACGCGCAACCACGTCGAGCGCGTCGCCTTGGCGACAGGCGGCAAGGTCCTGAAGCCGTCCGAGTATATCGCGCTCGCCAGCGATTTCGGCGGCGGCTCGAGACGCATCTCCGACCGCGTCGAGTTCCACCTCTGGTGCCTTCCTCCGCTGTTCCTCATCATCATCGGGCTGCTTACCGCGGAATGGATACTCCGGAAGCGCGCTTCGCTTGCATAATGCCATGAAATACAAGAACATACCGCCACAGATAGCCGCCAAGCTCAACGAGAGCGTGGGTCGGGTTCGCCGCATTCTCCTCGTGCGCGGCACATGCGCCACGCTCGCCGTCTTCGTCGCATCGGTCCTCTCCACAATGGCGATCGACGCGATGGTGACGATCTATGTCTCGTGGGTCAGATGGCTCCTCTGGGCCTGCTGCGTCGCGGCGACCGCCGCGGTTGCGTGGTTTGCTCTGATAAAGCCGCTCCGCCGCAAGTTCACGGCTGCCGAGATCGCGGCGCTCATCGAACGCAACCACCCCGAACTCGAGGAGCGTCTTTCCACCGTCGTCGAGCTCGCGCAGGCTGGCGACCTGTCGTCGTCCTCCCGTCTCATGGAGGAGATTACGAAGGACGCCGTCAAGGACGTGCAGACGGTTTCGCCCAAGAAGGAGTTCACGGGAAGGACCGTGAAGCCGAGGTTTATCGCCGCCGCGATCGCCGTAGGCATACTCCTCCTCCTGTTCGCGGCGTTTCCAGACGCCACGCTCAGGCTTGCGACGCGCGCACTCGTTCCGTCCGCCGAGGTTGACAACATCTACGCCTCTTCGCTCAAGGTGTCGCCCGGCGACAAGGTCATACTCGAGGGCACTCCCCTCGCTCTCTCTCTCGCCGTCAGCGAAGGCTTTCCGTCTAGGGCGTTCGTCAGGACGCGTCAGGACGGCAGGAGCGAGGCCGTGGAGCGGATGGTCAGGGTTTCTGAAGAGGGCGCTGAAGGCCCCGTGATATATTCGTTCTCCTATCCGCGCGTGACGAAGAGCTTCAACTACAGGATAAGCTGCGGAAGCGCCCTGACGCGCGCGTACAGGGTAGAGGTTGTCCCCGAGCCGAGGTATTCCGAGAGGATGGTCGAGGTGCGTCACCCCGAGTACACCGGCCGCGAACCAGAGCGCTACACGAACACGGCCGCGATAGTCGGCCTCGAGGGGTCGAAGGTCACGGTTTCCGTCAAGCCGTCGCGTCCCGACGTCGAGGGCTCGATTACGCTCCCCGGCGACGTTGTGGTTTCTGGATCCGAGTCGGACGGCCGACTCTCGTTCTCGTTCAACCTCGAGAAGGGCTGCGAAGGCGGCTGGAGCTCGCAGGTGTGGGATTCCCACGGCTTCACGAACCAGATGGAGACGTCCTCCATAACGATTGTCAAGGACATGCCGCCCGAGGCGAAGCTCGTGTCGCCGGAGAAGATGGACCTCAAGCTCCCGGTGAACGGCAGCCTTCCGCTCGAGTACTCCATAAAGGACGACTTCGGCCTTTCGCGCACCACGCTTGAGGTCTGCATAGGCGCTGGCGCGTGGGAGGAGTACAGGCAGCTCGAGCCGGAGAAGTCCGGCGACGTCACGTGGGGCGGTTCGCACGTGGTCCACTTCGTCTCCGGCGGCTTCAACAACGCGGCCGTTGTGCGCTTCCGAATCAAGGCCGAAGACAATCTCCCTGCCGATCTCGGTGGCCCCGGCCGGGCCTATACTCCCGAGGTAATGGTCAACCTCGTGGGCAGCAAGGATGCGAAGTCGTTCGGCCGGCAGTCGCTTAACGCGCAGATCGACGGCGCCAAGAAGGACATACAGAACATCGTCGACCACCTCAAGACGGCCAAGAAAAATTTCGAGGGATCGAGGGGATCGTATGCGAACGCCGAGAAAAATACCTGGCAGCGTTCCGAGGCGGTCAAGTCCAGCGAAAGGGCTCGGTCGGCAATGCAGAACGCCGAAGCTCTTCTCTCCGACTTCATCGACGGCCTTCTCGACAGCCGTCTCGACACGGGGGCCGAGATGTTCAGACCTATCCTCGACAAGCACGTGACTCCAATCCGCCAGGGTTCGGAGGATGTGTTCCTCATGTCACGCTGGAATGAGAAGAGCGATGCATGCAAGACGCTCGCTAAGGACACCGATACGGCCATCAAGGCTTTCGAGGAGGCGAAGCGCAAGTTCGACCTTCTGACCAGGGCTGCCGAGGAGCTGCAGAAGATGCAGGATCTCGTGGAGCGCGAAAAGGCGCTTGCCGAGCTTGCCGAGAAGGGCGAAATCGACGCAAAGACGCTCGAGGAGGAGGAGAAGAAGCTTCTTGAGGAGGTCAAGGATGCCATAAAGGACGACCTCGAGAAGAACCTCGACAAGCAGATCGAAAAGGCGAAGGAACTCGAAGAGAAGGGCAA
>CACYNF010000074.1 GCA_902775595.1 uncultured bacterium
TCGGGATGAGCAGAGAATGATAGGGTCGATTAGGGACGTCGCACCCCCGCTAGGGCGCCCTTCGGGCTCAGCTTCGCTGAGGGGGATATAGCTTTTTTGAAAAAAGCCGGCGAACTACTTCTCCTCGGAAAGCTTCAAGAAGTAGGCGCGAACAAGATCGCGATATTCCGCAGGAACATCTTTGAGATTTCTGTCGCCGAGACCGTCCTTTGCCGCTCCCTTTATGCGGAACCATCCCTGGTTCTCAAGAATCTTGCTCAACGCCGCAGGATCGGCCTTGGACGACTGCTCGCGTATAAGCCGTGCGATTTCCGCAGAAAGGCCGCCACCGCCCTGAGACTCCGTCTTTCCCTTCCCCTCTCCCGACTTACCCTCTCCCGAGTTGGGCTCTCCAGAATTTTGTTCTCCAGAGTTGGGCTCTCCGGGATTTGACTCTCCTCGCTGCTCCGAAGGATTCGATTCTCCCGACTGGCTCTGCCCCTCTCCCTGACCATCTTGGATTCCAAGCGCGTTTGCCTGGCGCTGCGCTTCCTTCCGCATAGCTTCCGCCGCCTCCGCAGACTTCTCGCCAACGCCAGAACGTCCATGCGGCTCGCCTTGCGACTCTTGTCCAGATTGCGCTTGTTCACCCACGCCTTGTTTTCCCTCAGCCTGTTCTCCATCACCTTGTTTTCTCTCTCCCTGTTCACCTTGGCCTTGCGGAGAGCTCGTTTGTTGCGCCGCTGCTTTCGCAGACGCGTCATCCGCTCGCGTAGCATCCGCGCTCGCAGCATTCTCTGCCAACTGTCCGGCCTGTTCGGCCGCCGCGGCAGCTTCTTCGATCTTGCGAGCGGCGTCTTCCCGCGCCGCAGTAGCCGCTTCGCGCATCTCGCTGGCGGCTTGGCCAGGAGACGGGTCAGATTTTTTCAGGCGCTCCAAACCCTGGAGAACATCTTCCGGCAGATTGCTTTCGCGCTCCAGACTTTCCGCGAGTTCCTTGGCCGCCGCCGCGGACTCGAGCTGCTCCGCCTTGTCCACAGCTGCGAGCGCATCGGCCGTCTTGCGTTGTACATCTTCGGCGACTTTGCCAGCGGACGGCTCTTCCACGGCCGCCTTTGCCGCAGCAAGCGATTTCTCCTGTGCATCTGCGAGAGCAGGATCGACGCCGCTCTTCTCAAGTTGCCGCGCCGCTTCGCGCACCGCGTCTGCCGCCTGCTGCCGCAACTGCCGGCTGCGGTTCCCATCCTCGCTCTTTGCCGCCTCTTCAAATGCGGAAAGCGCCTTGTTCTGCGCTTTCATGGCGGCCATGCGCGCATCGTGGTGCTGCGCCTCGCGACGTTCATTCGCATTCTGCTCCGCGAGCGAGCGCCTCGCCGCTTCGTCACGCTCCTTGCGAGCTTGCATTCCTTCCTGGCGGGCCTTTTCACGCGCGGCAAGCTCTGCCTCTGCTGCCGCCAGTGCCTCACCCTGCCGTGGAAGAGACTCCCCGAGCGCCTGTTCCACCGTATCGGGATTATCGTTCCTCAGTCGTGCCTCGCGCTGCGCGTCCTTGACCTCTTTTGTCGCCTCGGCCTGCTCCAGCAGGTCTTCCGCGCGGGACTGCGCGGCAACGGCATCGCGCATGAGCGCCTCGCGCGCCCTCTTGTCGCCGTTCGCGCGCGCCTGCTCCAGCTTCTTCCTGGCGTCCTTCTCGGCATTGACGGCCTGGCGAAGCGCTTCGTCGCGCCGACGGGAAAGCTCCTCTTCATATTGATCGCGGGCCTGCGCCTTGCGAATGTCGTTGCGGTTCCTGTCCGCCGCAATGTCCAGCTGGCGCTTGAGTTCGTCCATCAGTTCCGCCGCCTTGGACATCTTCCGCCGCGCAACGTCCATGTCGCCGCCCTTTGTCCGCCACTCTAGTTCGCGCGCCTTGTTCGCCGCCTCTTCCTGCATGCGCCTCCAGGCATCGAGCTTGCGCGTGTCGACCGGCCTTTCGCGCAGGATAGCCTCGGCCTCCCGCGCAAGGGCGTCCTGCCGGGCCGCAAGGTCCTTCGTCTTCTCGTAGTTCTCGAGCTTCTGCACGCGGTCGCGTATGGGCTCGTCCATCTTCTTCAATGCTTCCAGCGCATCGCGCATCTCGGGCAGCGCCGCCTCCAACGCGTCGGCACGGCGTTCGGGCGCGTCAAACTGCGCGGACTCGAGCTTGGCCAGCACAGGGTCGATCTTCTGCTCACGCACGGACTTGAGCATGTCGGCAATCGGCTCGAAACGCCGGTCTTCCCTGAAATGCCGTTCAAGCTCGTCGACGCGCTTGCGCGCTTCGGATGTCTCGTGTACCGCGCGCTCTACGTTCTTGTCGGCCCATTCGCTCACCTTCTGCTCGCGGCGGATCTGGTCTTTCGCCTGCGCCGCAGGGTGCCGCGCGTCGTCCAGGCGCCGACGCGCCTCCTCCAGCAGCTTGCGCGCAGTCTCTGTCGCCTTGGAAAGACTCTGTTCGCCGATGCTTGCGGCCCTTGTCTCGAGCTGCACGACTACCGGCGTAGAAGTCGCCGCATGTGGTCCGCCGCGCTCGGCGGGAAACCGGTCGCGCACCACGATGTCGAAGGAGACCGAGCGCACCCCGTCAAAATCAAACGTCGAAAGGTCGATCTCGTCCCTCCCCTTCCAAAGCGACGCGCCGCTTTTCGTAAACGACGCCACCGTTCGTAGGTCCTGCCACGGCCCTCCGTCACGCGCATAGCGAAGCGACGGCGTCTCTACGCCGATGTCGTCGCTCGCCGAGAAGACAATCGGAAACTTCGCATGCGGCGCGAGGCGAAGAGACTTCACAGCCGGCTCTTCGATGACCACGGTCGGCGGCGCGTCGAGGAAGCTCTTGAGAAGTCCACCGCGGCGCGGCGCGGCGAAGCCCTCCGGGCTTACGAGGTCAAGCGTCCAGTTCGCCACGCGGTTCGAGACCATTTCATGTCGGGTTGCCGCGCGGCCGTTCACGAGCAGCGCAGCATTCACTGCGCGGCCGCCAAGATCGATGGAGAAGGAAACGCGCGATCCATCGACCGCCTCCAGCGTCGAAACCTCGTCGTTCGAGACGACGCTTGGCGAAAAACCGGTGTAGTCAGGATAGTCGATCCGCGCCGAGAAAGACTCGTACCTCGGCATTTCGCAGACCCGCACCGTATAGTATCGGGAGACTGCTGGCCCTGCGCACACGCGGTACCTCCATTCGGGCTCGGCGAGATCGGCCGTCGTTTCGTAAACTCCGCCGTCCATCGGCTCAACGTATTCTTCACCCCAGCCCAGCGCGCCCTTGCGCGAGATGCGTATGCTCGGCACATAGGGGAACCCCTCGGCGACCGTCGCCTCGATGCGCACGACCATTCCCCCGAGAACGGCGACGTCGCCCGGCTTTACGGCGATGTCGCTTGAATATAGATTCCCGACGTCCGCCCACGGCGCCACTGCCCGCACGAAAAGCCGGCCGGCCAGGTGCGGAACGATTGCGAAGGAAAGGACGAGCAGCGCCACGATGGCGAGAAGCGCCATAAGCCGGCGAATGATCGTCCGCGACGTGAACTCGCGCTCGGCGTCGACCGACCAGGCGGCTTGCTCGGCCTTCTTGGAAAGGAGCCCGAGCAGGTCCTCGGAAAAATTGGCCCTCCCGGGATTCCGCTCCGCCGTCTCCACGAGCTCTACGAGCGTCGTCAGGCATTCCTCGTTCTCGGGATGACGCGCATCGAGGATCTTCGCCATGCGCCGCGCGTCGAGACGCCGTGCCAGCGGACGCACAAGCGAGAAGTATCCCGCCAGGAGGATGCAGACGTACAGCAGGGACGAGAGAAGCCAGCGCGCCGCATCGGAGAAAAGCGTAAAGCATGCGTCGACGGCCATCACCACGAGCGTCGCGGCAATCGCCACGAAAAGCGTCGCCACAAGGCCGCGGAGCAGATAGATGCGCCGCACGCGCCGAATGGACGCGTCGAGAATGGCCTTGACCGATTCCGGAATTCCAATCATGCAAGCCCCCTTCTCTTTCGGAGAATCCAGACCAGGACAAGCGACAGCGCCAGCAGGACGAACACGAGCGGATGGTTCCAGATAGCGTCCTCGACATGCTCGGTTATCTCGCTTCGCCCTGCGCCAAAGCCGTCGGCGAGCGACGCGAAGTCGTCCTGCGCCACAAACGCCGTGCCTCCCGTGAGGCGCGCCATTTCCTTCGGCAGGGCGATGTCGGCCGAAGGATGCGCGTATTCGACTGGCGCGACTCCCTCATCTACGGCAAAACGCGTTACGAGCGGCTTCGGCCATTCGCTCCCAAGCGCCTGTTCGACCTCGGGCGCGTCGATCGTGACTTCGTAGGCGCCCTCGCGTGCCGTTGCGTCGAACACGGCCTCGTAGAAGCCATTTGCGCCGGAACGCTTTAGAAGGTCGACCGTGCGAAGCGTGCCGTCGGGAAGCTTCACCTCGGCCTTCGCCCGCGCCGACGCGATTGGCAGGAAATCCTTGTCGGAAAAACGCGCGAACAGCTTCACCTGCTCCCCGGGAAGATAGCGGAGCGCGTCCGTTCCGGCCCTCGCATGCAGATTGCCGTCGCGCAGCTTCTCGCCCGAACCCCAGCGGAGCACGCCACCCC
Source organism: uncultured bacterium (assembly GCA_902775595.1). Lineage (GTDB taxonomy): Bacteria > Verrucomicrobiota > Kiritimatiellia > RFP12 > UBA1067 > UBA1067. The sequence goes on from CACYNF010000074.1 coordinate 4,589, forward strand.
AGAAACGATGATGGTAGGTGTCGCCCATGCGATAGCGCAAGTGCCACGTCTCGTCCGTCGAGAAGAAGACTACCTTACCCCGCCCCGTCTCGCGCACGGTCATGAGCGGCGAGACAAGGGCCGTCGAGTCTCCGGCGAAAAGCAACACCTCCGCACCGGGCTTTACGGCCACGCCTTCCACGCGGCCACGCGCCGGCGGCAGCGAATTCCAGATGCGTTCATTCTCCGAAGGCGACGCAGCGACGGCTGCGGCCGGATGCCCGCGGCCGGACGGCGTCAGTGCAAACGGCGTCTTCGCCGTGCGCCAACGGGCGACTACGCTTCCCGCCTCGTTTGTCACGGCAACAGGAAGAAGGTCCGCCATAGGCCCCGAAGCAAAGTCGTACGGCATGTTTCTCTCGCCCGCAGTCAGGACGAGCAGGGCGCCGCGCTCCTCGACACAGTAGCGGATGTCCGCGCAGACCTCGTCGGTCAACACGTCGCGCCCGAGATCGCCAAGGACGATGACGTCGAACTTGCGCCAGTCGTCGCGGGTCTTTGGAAGCGCCCCCGCCTCGGCCTCGCCAAAGGGCCGCGTCGCGTCGGCAGGACGCGTCGAGGCGCCTTCGCCTCCCGCCAGCCGATCCGGCTCGACCAGCACGTACTGGAGATGCACGGACTTGTCACGCCCGAAGAAGAGGTTGCGCAGGTACCGGAACTCCCATCGCGGCCGCCGGTCCGCGACGAGGACGTTCGTGCGATCGTCGGAAACCGAGATCTCGAACGGCCATTCGTCGTTCCTTGGCTCCGAATCCCCTTCCGGCGGCTCGATCACGACGCGATAGCCCTTGACTCCCTTCTCTCCCGGATCGTGGGTGAATCGAACGTCCTTCGTCCAGGAATCGGCATCCACGTCGAACTCCTGGCGGTCGAGCATCGTTCCGCCCTCGGTCAGTTTCACGGCAATGCGCCGCCCCTTGAAGCCATCCGCCCGGACATGCGCCACAGGACGGATCTTGTCGCCGAGAAAGACGCTTGAACTTGCGCGTACAGACTCGATCGCAACATCAGCCCTGTTCGTTGTGTCGCCGACGACGATACTGCAGACCTTTGCGCCAAGACGCGCAAACCGCCGGGCCGCCGCCTCCGGCACGACGCCCGTCGTGTCCCGTCCGTCTGTCACGAACACCGCGCCTGCAAGCTCCTCGGACGGGATCCGCTCCAGCACAAGCTCGAGCACAGACGAAAAGTCCGTAGTCCGTCCGCCGAACTCGTACGGCTCGACGTCATACTTGGAGCCAAGCATCGATTCGACCTGCACCGCACAGTTCGTCGCTACGGAAAGGCGGGTTGGCCGCGCCCCGTCGTCCGCGCCAGCGTCTCCCGGCGCGCCGTCCGTGCGCTGCATCGAAAGCGAGCGGTCCACGACAACTGCCACGCGTCGGTGGAGACTGCGGGTCACGTCATGAGTCCACGAGAAGTGCGCGAGCAGCCACAAAAGGGAGAGAACCGCGACCGCCCTGAGAACGGTGCGCACGCGCGAAGGCACTCGCCCTCCGCGCTCTCCGTCGAGCCGCCGGCAGAACAGAATCTCCGCGAGAAGCAGAATGAGCGCGAGAACGGCAAACGGCCGCCAGATCTCGACGCCAAAACTGCGGCCGACGACAGCCGCCATGAGGTCGTCGAGACTGCGCGCGAAGCCGAGGTCTATCGAAACCGCAAGAGCGTCGGCTTCTTCCTGCGTCAGCGGGGAAAGGTCTCCCTCCCGTGCGCGCCAGCGCGTGTCGCAGAATGCGTGGACTGAATTAGTGGCCGCGACCGAATAAAAGAGTTCGTGGACAAACGGCACGAAGTCAGGCCTCGCCGGGAACGTCGTGCTCTTAAGGTCAAACGGCATTGCGGAAATTGCGATGCGCCCCTTGCCGGAGGGCGCGGTGACGACGGCTGCGGCACCGTCCGAGAAGCGCGAGACGACGTCGGTTCCATTCGTCAGGCGCGACTCGTCGAACTCCACGCGGCTCGCGACCGGCGCACGGGCGAAAGTCACGTCCGAGAGACTCGCGTTCCAGTTAGTCCAGGCGACGGTAAAAAGCGCGTTCGTGTAGAACGAGGTCTGTGTGCGCGCTCCTGGCACGACGACAAGCCCGCCTCCGTCGTTCACCCACTTTGCCAGGTTCTGCGTCGCCCGGGGCGAAAGAAAGGGAACGTCGCAAAGCGCCACGGCCTCGACGCCGGAAAAGACCCGCGACTCCTCAAGTTCGGTTGCGCGAACAGTTTTCGGCTTGACGAGGAAAACGGCGTTCGTGCCCTTCAGTTCCGGCCGCAATGCCGCCTCGAGAAACGCCGTCGGGCGGTCAAACCCGCGTTCCGAAGGCCTTCCGTTGACCAGAAGGACATCGAGGGAATCGACGATTTCGACGGAGTTGGAGACAACGGAATCCGACGCAATGTCGTCGTCGGCTGTAAGCGACGTCACGATGTCGTGGTGCCCGGCTTTCGAGAAGCCATGCGAAAACTCGAACGTGCGCGAAAGCCCGGGGAGGATCTGCCCGACCGGTGCACGCGCCGTCTCGACGCCGTCCACGCGCATCACCGCGTCGCCGGGAGAGAACGGCACGGACCCCGCGTTTATGACAGTGACGGAAAACATCGCAGGCCTGTCCGTCCCGATGACGCGGCGACTTGGCGCCACGGCGACGATGGCGGCGTTCTTGACGTCCGTGGGACGCTCGAAAGCCCTCCACACGACCGGCGGACGACGTGGAAAGCGCGCATAGATGCGCTCGACGCGTTTCCATTCCGCTTCGTCGCCGCAACGCCAGCCGTAGGCCTGGCCGTCTCCGAAGATGACGACTTCCTTCGCGGGATTGTTGCCGCCCGCAAGGACCTCGCCCGCCGCAGCAAGCGACCGCGGCGCATCCATCGCGTCGTCACCGGGTTCGAGGCGGTCCAGCATCTCGAGGACCTCGCGCTTGGCGGAGATGGGCGAAGGCGTAAGGATCCCAGGCGTGCCCTCGCCTATGACAATGCCAAACGCCGTGCCTCGCGGCGACTCCTTGACGAGAGAGCGTGCCTCTTCGAGCGCCTTTGCGAACGCAGTCGTTCCCGAGGGATCGCGAAGCTTCATCGAAGCCGAGGCGTCGATGACAAGCACCACGTCCTTGTCCATCCCCGCGCCGCCGAAAAAGCGCAGTTCCGGGAGAAACGGACGGGCAAACGCCAGGGCCGCGAAGACAAGCGTCAGCGTCCTGAGCACGAGAAGCACTATGTCCTCGAGCATCAGCTTGCGCCGCTTGAAGCGCAGCGAGTCGGCGAGAAACATCCACGCGCCCCACAGTATGCGCTCTGCGGTGCGCTTTCTCAGAAGGTGCAGGATGATCGGGGCCGCAGCCGCGACAAGCCCAAGGAGCATCCAGGGGGAGAAGAACGACATCATCTTCCACCTCCCGCCGTGCGGCGATAGCGCACCAGGATGTCGGACAGCGTCTCGTGGAAAGGCCGCGACGTATCGGCCCGCTCGTGCGTGATGCGCATTTCGCCGCAGCCGCGCGCAAGCTCGGCGAAATGGGCGTTGAGCCGCGCAAGGTAGTCGTCCCTCAGAGCGCGCGCGTCAACGTCGAAAGACTGCCTCGTCTCGAGGTCCTCGAAACGGCTTATGCGCTCGAACGGAAACGTCAACTCGTCGTGGTCGCAGACCTGGATCGCAATGACCTCGTGGTGCCGGAAGCGCAGATGGTGGAGCGCCTTCAGAAGCGACTGCCCGTCCGAGAAGAAATCGCTGACGAGGAAGACGACGCTTCGCCGCGGGATGCGCTCCGCGACTTCGTGGAGCACTCCGGCCATGTCGGTCTCGCCGCCGGGTTTCAGAGCATCGAGCCGCTCAAGGATGCAGCGCACCTGCGACGGTTCGGCCTTCGCGGGGATGAGATCGCGTATCTCCGTGTCATACGATACGAAGCCGACGGCGTCCTGCTGGTTGACGAGAAGATACGCAAGCGAGGCGGCGATGTACTGCCCGTACTCAAGCTTCGAAAGCCGGTCCACCGCCGAGCGGCCGCGGTAGGCCATCGAGCCCGAAGCGTCGAGGACGACGGTCGCCCGCAGGTTCGTCTCGTCGACATACTGCTTGACATAGAGCCGCTGGCGGCGCGCAACGAGCTTCCAGTCGAGATTGCGGAGGTCGTCGCCGGCCACATACGCGCGATGTTCGGCGAACTCGGCGCTGGCGCCTTTGCGCGCGCTCTTGTGGCGGCCTGCGATGAATCCGTCGACGGTGCCGTGCGCGAGGAACTCGATTCTCCCGAGCTTCTTCAGCGCCGCATCCGGCAGCCACCTCATGTATCCCGGCAACGCCATTTTCGACAGTCCAACCCCGTCAGACGTCAAGTTCCTCGTGGCCCTGCACGTGGTCGAGCAGGCGCATGACGACGTCGTCCGTCGTGACGCCTGCGGCTTCGGCGTTGAAAGTCGTGGCTATGCGATGCCGCATCACCGGCAAGGCCGCCCACTTGACGTCGGCGGTCGTCGCATAGGCGCGCCCCTGCAGGACGGCGCGGGCCTTCGCGGCCGTGACGAGGGCCATGCCCGCGCGCGGACCCGCGCCCCAGCTTACAAGCTCCTTCACGAACTCCGGCGCCTCGGGTGTCTTCGGTCGCGTCGCACGCACGAAATCGGCGGCGTATTCGACTACATGGTCTGCCGCAGGGACGCGGCGCACAACCGACTGGAGCTCGATGATCTCCGCAGCCGAGAGGACCTTTGCAAGCGCTGCATCTTCCTCGCCAGTCGTCTGGTGTATGATTTCGCACTCCTCTCCGCGCGAAGGATAGTCTACCTTGATGTTGAAGAAGAAACGGTCAAGCTGCGCCTCGGGAAGCGGATACGTACCCTCCTGTTCAATCGGATTCTGCGTAGCGAGCACGAAGAACGGCTCGGCCAGCTGATATGTCTCGCCGCCAACGGTGACGCTGTGCTCCTGCATCGCCTCCAGGAGCGCGGCCTGGGTCTTTGGCGGCGTACGGTTGATTTCGTCCGCAAGCAGCAGATTCGTGAAGACGGGCCCTTTCACGAAGCGAAAGACATGCTTTCCTGTAGTGCGGTCTTCGTCCAGCACTTCAGTGCCGGTGACATCGGCAGGCATCAGGTCGGGCGTGAACTGTACGCGCTTGAACCCAAGGTCCATTACTTCCGCGAGAGTGCGGACGAGCAGCGTCTTCGCGAGCCCCGGCACGCCGGTCAGCAGCGCGTGGCCGCGCGCGAACACCGCCGTCAGGACCTGGTCGACCATCTCGTCCTGGCCCACGACGCGCTTCGCGAGCTCCTTCTTCATCTCGGCGCATTTCGCGTGCAGCATTTCGACGCGCTTCACGTCTCCCTCGTTGAGTTTAGCGTTCATTTTCCCGTTTCCTCTCCTTTTTCGTTAACGTCGACTGTTTCGTCGCGCTGGTAGATCGGCAGCATTCGATACGGCACCGCGAAGGCAAGCACCGCCATGGACGTGCAGTAGACCGATCCGTTCTCGCCATTCCAGCAGCCATCGGGCTGTTGCTTTTTCATGTATGTCGCGTACATCCACGATTCAAACTCACGCCATTGCTCGCCACCAAGCTGAAAAAGCCCCTGGGCCGTGTAGTAGAGCCCGTAGTAGGGATTGCCGCCGCCCAAGAGCGAACGCTGATACGTCTTGCGGACGAACTGCGCGCCTTTGAGCGCATCGGGGTCGAGGTGGCGCCCGCAAAGCTCAAGGCAAAGTATCGCCGCGCCAGTCAGCGTCTCTGCATGCTGCCCGTTATCGCCTTGATAGCCGAACGCGCCGTCGTTCGCGCGTTGCGCGCGCTTGATATACAGCACCGCCTTCTCTATCGCATCGTCTGGAAGAACAGCGCCGTTGAGCCGCGCACTGCGAAGCGCCATCAGCGCCCATCCGCTGCAAGAAAGGTCGCTGTCGCCCGCATCCGGAGTGTAGCGCCAGCCGCCAAGATGGGATGGATGGCTCTTGCGCCTGTTCTGCGCGTCGAGAATCACCTTAACTGCATGAGGCAACGTTTCGTCGATGCGCGCCTGACGATCGCGGTCGACCATTCCGCTAACCTCGGACAGGAACAGCGTCGCAATCGAATGGGCGTACATGCGCCCGTTGCCCTTCTCTCCCATGTAGCCCTTGAAGGGCGCGTTCGGACGCATGTCCATACAGTCGAGGACATAGTCCACGCAACGGTCTATCGTCTCGCCATAGGGCTCGCTTCCCGGCAGATGGCCCTTTGACAGAAACGCCATGCCCGCAAGCGCCGGAATCGCGGCAGAATCGCCGTAATCCCCATGAAACGACCCATCGGGACGCTGTTTTGAAACAAGGAACTGAAGCCCGCGCTCGATCGCCTTGTCGATTTCGTCGGCCTCGGGAGAAAAGGTCGACCCGCCGCCGACCATGCGCCAAAGACCGCTTTCACCAGAAACGACAACCGCGCCAATGTCGGCCGAAGACGGTGCTTCGCCGGGCTTGATCACGGCTGCAGTCCCCGCGGCGATCGTTGCGAGCGAGAGCAGCATGACAAGACCGGCGATCCAACTGTGCCGGAAAAGCCAGGACTTTCGCGGACGCGTTGCGCGAATGAGCCGCTCCGTAAAATCAGGCGAAAGCTCCGTGTCGTGGAGCATCGCATAAAGCGCATCTTTCGCATAATGCAGGCGACTGCGGACGGTTCCTTCTGGAAGACCAGTTATCTTGGCGATTTCTGGCGTCGTGAGTTCCTCGAAGTAGCGCAGGACCACGACTTCCCGATAACTCTCGGGCAATTTGTTCACCGCCGTGCGCACCGCCTCGGCGCTTCCTCGGAAAGCAAACGCCTCGAAGGAATTTCGCGCCGACTCGTCCTCAACCTCGGGCATGTCCTCCTGCGCGACGACTACTTCATTCCTTGCAGTCGGCTTGCGGACATCCATCCGGTGCAAATTAAGGAGAATCGTATATATCCAGTAGTAGAACGAGCCCGTAGGACGGAATTCGTCAATTCGAAAGATGGCGCGTTCAAAAGCGCGGAAGACAAGATCCTCGGCTTTATGGGGATCAGCGCAAAGAAGACGGGCGGCAGTTTCCAGGCGCGGTCGATACTCCGCCACCAGGCGACGTGCGCCCATTTCGCGGTCAGCCCTAATTTCTTCGTAGATCTCCATCTCTAAAAGGTAAATGCGCGAGAGAGAAATTATGTTCAAGAAAAATTTAGGGTCAGACCCTTAAGACAAAAAAAGCTGACGACGCCCTACTCTCGCACGTTCGCCGCCGCTTCGCGCCGATAGGCGGTCTAAACAACACTAACCGATCCTGCATCCGATCACAGCCACGGCTCGCAGTGCATGTGAGTGGCATCGCCATGACTATTCCTCCTACTGCCACTTAACACTATTCAATTGCGGTCTTCTCACTTTGCCTGCCGCACCGCCAGCACCTCGGCGATGTACATGATGTGCAGATCGGCGGCCGAGGAGTACCACTTCTCGAACGGCGCGCGGTCAATGAACGACGCCTCCGTCATCGGCTGGCGGTAGAGCGTCCGGCATTCGAGCACGAGGTTCGCTTCCTTGAACGTCGGCGGCTTAACCGTTTCCGACGCAACGGGCGTGAGTCCGGTGAGCGCCATCTTGTCGCAGTCGCGCCCGCTTTTCGTCCCGCAGATGGTCAACGCCTTTCTGTACTTCTCGGGGAACGCCGAAAGTGTGAACTCCGCCCGCGCGTCGAGGAACTCGCGCGTGTACCGCGTCGGCCGCACGACGACGGCGACGACGGGCCTGCCCCACATCGTCCCCGCGAATCCCCAGCTCACGGTCATCGTGTTCCACTTCGCGGAGAAGTCTCCGCCGGTCAGCAGGAACCAGCCCTCGCCAAACTGCGCGAACGGTCTCGCGACGAATTCAGAGGGTTCGACACTGTTCATTTCGTTGTCCATTTTCTCTCCTTTTGTTTTTGCAAATATCCGCGGGGCGGCGAATGCCGCTGCACCAGCTACCGCCCCGGCCATGAAATCCTTTCTCGACAGATTCTTCATCACAACTTTCCTTTCCTGTCATTCCTTGGCTGGCAGTTCTTCCAGCGCGAACACTTTGTAAAAAGACGATCTGGCGGACGGCGCGGGCAGAAAGAGATCAAGCGCACCTCTGTCCGCCCCGGTCTGCCCGCCGGATATTATCTTGCCGATCACCGCCATCAGCCTTTCACCAACAGTACGATTTGAACGACTATCACAACTGCCCACGCATTCAGCACCCATTCCAGGACATTGTGTGTTATCCGTACCCACTTCACCGGGCAGGAATGCACGTCCAAGGGGCGGTGGAGAATCCATATCGCCATGAATAACGCGGCAAAGCCTGCTGCCCACAATGCGGTTTCACCTGTGGGGATCGAGCCGTTGGCGGAATCGTTTGTTGAATCAACTGTCGCCGAATCAACGGTAGAGCTTACGGCGTCGGTTGTGTTTGTAACAGCCGCAGTGGTATCGGCAACGGTTGTTTCGTTTGCCTCAGCCGCGTTTACTGCGGTAACGCTTAAAGCAGCTACGCTGAGCAGCATAAATACCGCGATTGAAATACTGATAACCTTTGTTTTGATAGCCAATTTTAACATCTCCTTATTTAGCAGAACCAAGAATACCACTATTCAAGCGCAAAATCAAGAGATGTTATAGTTTTGTAAACATATTAATGGCATTTTGCCAAATTAATTCGTGATTGACAGTTATTTTAGTTGATAAAATGCCTGAATCCGACGGAATTTTCAACATATAGGGGAAATCATTGATCGTAGTGACAGCCCTTGCGGCTGTCAGGCTGCAGCGGCAGGTTTTTACCGATAGCAGATGTGTTTCTTTGTGACGAAATGGTTGCTGAAAACAAAGGGCGCTGGCTCAAAACTCAAAACCAGCACCATGCTTTGTAGGGCACGGTCTTGACCGTGCCGTGGAATGAGCACTATGGATAAATTATTAGCCTGCGATCAGGTCAAGACCTGACCCTACAATACAAGGTGAAAAAATAATAGGGGCTTTGCTCAAATCTCAATCTCGAGTTTTGAGCCAAGCCCTTCAGCTTGTTTCATATTGAATTGCTTTTATTTGATACCGCAGTCACGCGGCAGGAAGCGCGGGAACGTGACGTTCCATCCGTCGCGCCTTTTGAGAAGTTGCTGTAACATAAACATTTCCGCAACGGCGCGTCATATCTCGCGGGGCGGGAAGTATTGTTTATCGCAAACTTCTGATTCGCGTTCTGGGTCAAGCGTCACGCTTGTTGCGAATATCCGTGCGCCTTGTCGAGCAGCATATCCTTGACCTTCATAAGCCTTGTGCGGCTGCTTCGGTCGTTTTCCTC
>CACYNF010000075.1 GCA_902775595.1 uncultured bacterium
CTTCCGACTTCCACGAAAAGGCGAAGAAGCGGCTCTGGAGTCCGTGCCCCTCCACGAACCGCGAGAGCCCTTCGCCCGACTCCAGCTCCGCCAGAGCAGCCCGGAGTTCCTCTATTGTTTCCTCGTTGTCCATGTCAAACTTGCATTATGTCGAACCCGGCGCTGTTGACCTGGATCGAGCCGTTCTTCGGCGCGGCCTCCTGCGTGGACAGGAAGTGGTCCTTGAACGGTTCGGGAGCCAACAGGGTCAGACCTGATTGCCACAGTAGATTGCCACAGTAGGTTTTACTTGTCATAGCGGCGCAACCCTTCCGATTCGCCGCTTGCCCCCTTCAAACGCACGGTGCGCCACTCGGCTCGGCTGATCAGGCGCTGGCACCGATTTGGAAGATTTATCCTGCACCGTCTCATGCTGAACAGTATATCACAAACTCCCGCTAGTGTGGTAATTTACTGTGGTAACCATGTCTGACCCTGTAGCCTCCGGAAGATGCTACCGTAGGCGCTGGGCGAAGGCTACGTCGGTGACAACGGGCGTTTCGGGGGTGAGGTCGAGCGTGAGGCGCTCCTGGATCTGCGCCTTGCCGAACGTGCTGTCGATCCCCTCGCCCCTCTTGCCGTCACCCGCTTCGAGCTTCGTGTCGAGCGTGATGGTGAGGACGGCCGAACGGCCGTCTTCGGCGACTTTGAGGTCGAATGTGATCGACGGTTCGAAAAGCAGAGTCTCATAGAGCCCGCTCATCATGTTGCGGTTCACGAAAAGATTCGCGCCCGGCTGTTCGTGCAGCACATCCACGCCATTGCGGCCTTGGCACGGGACATGGTTGGAGAGCTGCACGATGTCGCCGGGGCCGGCCTGGTTCATGAGAACCGAGAGCGCCTTCTGCGCCTTTTCTTCGGGAAGCGCCCTCTTGAACGCGGCGATGACGGCATCCCTCTGCTGGTCTGCCTCCACGCTCGGATCTTTCTTGAAGAACTTGCCGTTGATGATGTAGGTGTTGCGGTGCGCATCCTGGAAGAAGGTCTCGAAAATGGGAGTCCTCTGTCCGTTCTCGATGTGGAACTTCGTCTCGTCGGCGAGACTTTTCTCAATGAACGCACTGTGGCGGCGGGCGAAGGTCTGCGCCAGGTCTTTCATCTTGTGATTGTCCTCGAACGAGAAATCGCGCCAATCCTTGATGCTCTTGGCGAGGTCGGCGATGCGTTTCGCGGCGTCGGCGGCTTTCGGGCCGGCGAGCGGCGACTTGGCGATGTAGGCCGCCAGGTACGCCAGGTTCTTCGCGTACATTCCCGCGCCGTGCTGCGCCAAGAGCGTCGCGCCGGCGGCGAGCGAGGCCTTGTTGAGCTTCACGCCGAGCTTCTTCGCCGCATCGCCGAGGACCTTCTTCGCGTTGGCGTTGTCGAGGTTCGCGACAGGCTTCTCGAACTTCATCGGCGTACTCGTGACCTTGCCTTCCGTATCGACGGTCGCGGTCCACTCGAAGCGGAACGGCAGCTCGGCGGGGCTCGTGTACTTGATCGTGACGGCGCCGGTCGTCGCATCCTTCGAGAGCGTCATGTCAACGGGGGCGTGCTCGTTCGAGGCGATGCCGTATCCGACGAGTCCGCCGCGCAGATTGCCGTGGCCCGCCTGCGAGAGCATCATGATCACGGACGACGCCTGCTCGCGGTGGACGGCGCCGCAGAGGTTCTCCACCTTGTCGGCGATCGTCTGGATCGCGGCAAGGCCGGCCTCCGACCCGTTCGCCTTGTGGAACGAACCGTCCGGGAAGCTGCAAAGGAAGCCGCGGTCTTCGCCGAGGATGTTCTGCTGGCCTCCGACGATGCTGTAGTTGGCGGGACGGTCCATGTCGGCTGCAAGCTGGCTGCGCGCGCCACGCGTCGTGCCGTCGAAGGCCTCAAGTTGCAGCGTGCCGGTGGCGAAGTACCGGGGAATCGGCGGCTGCTTGCCGCCCTGCGCGGCGACCAACGCCTCTTCGACCGAGCAGCCGGTCTCTTCCAGCAAGGCCAGCATGCGTTCCGAATGCTCAGCAGGGTACTTCGCCTCGATGTCGGCGCCACCGCGGATCTCGGCATTCCATCTCTTGAGCAACGCTCCGACCGCGCCGAGCGTTTTTTCCCTGGCCTCCGGGAAGCATATCTTCACGAACGCCTTCACCGTGAGCCCACCCTTGGCCACGAGTGCGGCAAGCTTGTCGAGGTTCTTCATGACGCGGGCAAGGACAATGCCTTTGTTGATGGTGGAGATTTGGTCCCCAGGACGCCTGAAGAGCGGCAGACGCGCAATGGCGACATCCGTCACGAGCGGGAACGCCGTGTCGAGAGCCGCATAGAATGCGGCGCGTTTCGCGGGCGGGATGTTCGCCACCGTCTGGGTGAAGGACCAGCTGAGACCACGTCCGAAAAAGCGCGTGGCGGCGTTGTTCTCCATTCCGAAAACCTTTTCCGGATCCTGCTCGGCGAGATCGAGCGAGGCGTTGCTGGCGATTTCCTCGAAGATGAACCTTTCCATGCCGCGCTGCATATCGGGCTTGAAATACGAATCATTGGCGTTGAGGATGGTCTTCGGCATGCCTTCCTGGTAGTTCTTCCCGGTCGCGTCGAGCGTCGCCTTGGTCGCGGTGTACCAGGTTTCAAAGCTGTCGAGCAGGCGCAGCCCTTCGCGGAAGTTCGCCGCGCTTTTCAGGAAGCGTCCGCCGTAGCCCAGGAGCCGGTTCGCCTTGGAGCCGGGCGTCGTGAGCGCTTCGAGCGCTTCGAACTCTGCGCAGTTGTTCACCTCGGCGTAGAAGTGCGCGGCGCGGGCGAGTTTGGGCAGCTCCGCCTTCGTGTAGCCCATTCCGAGCGCGGCGGCCTTGACCTCCGGCGAGAACGTCTCGAGCCGGATCTTCGCCGCGCGCGCCTTGGCCGTGCCGTCCGCGTCGATCGCGGCCTTGACGGCGAGGATGCGCCGCGCCGTGAGAGGCTTGCCGGCGTTGTAGTCGTCCATGATCATCGCCTCCTTCACCGAGTCTGGTATCTTCGACTCGCCGCCGAACATGTCGATGATCGCCTTCTTGAAATAATCACGCGTGCGGTCGTTCACCCTGTATTCGTCGCGCGTGCGCAGCCACTTGTGGACCTCGTCCGTTTCCGAGCGGGTGACGGCGAGAACCCTGTGGCCGTCGAGCCTGTTGACGTGCGCGTCAGCGACCGCCTTCACCTGATTCGCGTCGTGCCGCTCCTGCGCAAAGGCCACGAAAGACTTGAACACGCTGTTATATCCGTTGATGTCGAGTGGCATGGTATTTTTCTCCTTTAAGATCTTCTGCCTTGAATACACGCCTTCCGCCGCAAGGTTACACGGGCAGGCGTGGTTTTTTGGACCAGTCAGCGTTGAGTCGGCTTCATACTGCCGCTCCCGGGGGGACAACGACATTCATCTGCGTTGTCGTGGAAGTGCCGTCAAGGGCGATTGCGCACTCCCAGCCGAACTTGATCGGGAAGCCCGCCGGCTCGGAGTAGCGTACCGTGATGACGCCGGTCTCCTCGTTCTTCAGGAGCGTGTATGTGAGCGGCGTATGCTCGGTCGTGCTGTATCCCTGCGCACGAAAAGCGTCCACGATCTGGGTTTCGCCCGCCTGCGTGAGCGCGAAGTAAACCGAGCCGAGCTGCGTCAGGTGAACCGGCCCGCAGAGCTCCGCGATCTTGTCGGCGATGGCGTTCGCCTGATCCTGGTTGGAGCTTGTGAGCGTGGTGCCGTCCGGGAAATTGACTTTGAAGACGTTCTGCTCGTCGGTGAAAATCTCCTTGCCGTCCGAAATCGACACCGGACTCGCAGGACGCAGCAGGTCGAGGACGCACTGCGCACGGCCACCTTTGGCGGTGCCGTCCAGTTCGGATATGCCGCCGTTCGCCGGGGCGATGTAGGGGGCCCTCGGGAGATTCTGCCCGTTCAGGATCGCCTCCGCGCACTCCTCGATGGTGCGTCCGGAGGACTGCATCATGAGGTTGAACTGGAAGAACTTGCCCACGTTTCCGCCCAACCTGTTTACCAGGACTTGCTCCTGAAGCCCGCTCAGCGTCTGGCCGATCTGCGAGAACGTCATCTCCGCCGCGCCAGGTATGTCGGTGAGGAAACGTTCGCAGAACGTCGCCTTCGTGAGCGTACCGGCCGCCTTCATCTCGGCGATGGCGTCCAGGTTGGCGAGGATGCGCGCGATCATTTCGACGTTGGAGCTGCGGTGGTAGTTCGCATCTACGCCCGCCTGCGTCGTTGCGAGCGGCGCGATGAGGTCGAACACCTCATATACGAGGGTTCGCTTTTCCGGCGGAATCTGCGCCATGGTGTTGGTGCTGGCGGTGGAGTAGCCGCGGCCGAAGAAGCGCGTCACGGGATTGTGCTCCATGTCGAACACGGCGTTGGGATCGTCCGTCGCAATGGGCAGCGACTCATCGATCGCGATGTGTTCGAAGATGAATTTCTCGTAGGCGTATTCCGCGCTGACCGTGAAGTAGCTGTAATCGGCGTTCAAGGCGGTGAGGCTTGCGCCGGCGCCGACCAGTCCGTTGCCCGAGCGCTTCGGTTCTACTTCCGCATCTCTGGCGGCGAGCCAGGTCTTGAACTGCCCAAGCAGCTTGAGACCTGCCTTGAAGTTCTCCGCCGACGCGGTGAAGCGTCCTCCGTAGGCGAAAAGGCGCCGCGCCGCGCTATGCTGGTCGAGGGCGGCGATTCGCGCCTCGGTCTCGGTGCAGCCTGTCGCCTCGCGGTAGATGTCCGCAACGCGCTGTAGCATCGGAAGCTCCGCGGGCGCGTATCCGCGCGACAGCGCCTTGCCCGCTGCCGAAGAGCCGGGAACGTCGAAGCCGTCACCAGCAATCGAAATCTCGAGCGCCTTCCTGCCCAGCGCCTCCTCGCTCGCGGCGAGCGCGGCGTCGCGGAAGTCGAGCGTGACGAGGAAGGCCTTGAGTTCGGCGCTCTGCTCTGCCGTAAGGCCTGCGGAGTGTTTCCTGAAAAGCGCCGGCGCACGCTTCAGCGCGGCTTCGGCGATTGCGCGCTGTTCGGCCGTGGCCTTGTTCTCGCGAACTGCGCTGGCGGTCTCCCTGTCAAGCCATTCGAGGTAGAGATCGGAGCGTATCGTACCGAGAATGCGCAGCGCGAGCGCGATGTTGGAGGCGGACTTGTTCGCCGCAAGAGCCCTCTGCGTATCGACGGGGACGGGATTCCTGTCCTGGTCGATTCCGGTGCTGTAGGTCACGTATTCGATGTTGTAGCGTTCTTGCTCTTCGGCCCCTGCCGCGTCCACGCCGGCGAACCGTCCGTCTGCGGCGAGCTGGACGGCCGCTTCCTTCAGGCTTGCGCCGCAAACGTCGGTGAACGCCATGTTGAGAAGCGACGTGAGAACGGCATAGTCGCCGTTGTCCATCGACGCGCGCTTGTCCTCCGAGAGTTCCGCTTCGATCGCGGTGTTGAGCGTTGACGCTACGATACTAATGACCATTAACACCTGCTTGTCGCTCATCCCGACGATTTTTTCCGGGACGAGATTGGTCTTCGCGAAGTCGAGCATGTTCGCCACGTCTGCGCGGGCGAGGATGCGCGCGGTGGCGGCGGGCAGTTCGGCGTCCTTGAAGGTGCTCTCGGAAAGCGTGGCGGCGCGAATCTGCGTCTTGCACGCCTCGGAAACCGGCAGCGCATCGATCTGCGCGAGGAACGCGACCTTCTTCGAGATGAAGGAATCGACGCGCGCATTGGCGTTCTCGGCGATCAGCTCGAGGTTGAACGTCCTGTAGTCCGTCGCGGGATTCCTGAGCACGTCGCGGAGATCGGCGCGGTCGAACGCCAGCGTGCCGCCGTGAACGGCCACGGCGTCGGTTCGCAGGTGGCTGCGCACGAACGCCTCGTCGAGACCGGTCCTCTCTACGATCTCGCGCAGCGCCCTTTCGGGAGCCTCCACATCCGCCTTTTCGATGGAGCCGTAGGCCTTGGCCACGACAAGCGCGTCCTCGGCGTACTTTTCGAGGACGGCGGCTACGGCGGCGCGCACGTCGCGCCGTCCCACTACCGCCGAACGGAACGCCGTCGTCAATTCCTCGGAAATCGCGGCGTTGTGCCCGAAGAGAGTGCTGCGGCACCAGCTTGCCGTTTCGGCCCCGATTACGATGTTGTTCTTCGCGGCGAGGCCGGTCAGGAAGCGTTCGCACGCGTGATTCGCTCCAATGTCCGCAAACTGCTGGCGCACCATTGAGCGGAGATCCGACGGCAGGACGGGGCCTGCGCTCTCGCGGATCTTGTTCGCAATGGCGCGTCCGTTCGCGCTGGTCATCAGCTTCTCCTTCGCTTCCAGGGAAAGGTCGTCCATCCCGAGGTCGCGGAACGCCTCCCCGACGGCGAATGCGTAGGCCGGCGGCATCTTCGACTTGCCGAAGGCGTTGGCGAGCGAAGCATTTTCCTCTTTCTCCGGAAGCGCCCGCTGGAAGATGGTAGCGTTGTGGGGGAGCGTGTCGTCCTGGACGTTTTCCATGTCTGCGGCGACGTCCGGCCGCTCAAAGAAGGCCTCAAGTTTCTCGACGAACCCCGGCTTGTCGAACACGAACGTCATGCCGACCAGCCTGCCGTGCGTAATCATCTCGTCGCCGCCGACTTCGGCGCCCGGAGGGAAGAGGCCATAGACAACGTTCCTGAAGATGGTTTTCGCCGGAGCCATCGCCGTGTAAACGGCGTTCTTGTCCGCGCCGGGGACGAGCACGGCGTCTATGGCGTCAGCCAGCGCGCCGAAAGCGGCGCGTGTGGACTGGACGATACGTGCGAGGTCGATGTTGTCCACGCGGCCCACGTGGTAGAGATGGTCCTTGAACGCATCGCGCACGGCGAGCGGAATGTCCAGCTCGTCCACCGCCCGCATGGCGGCCACGCGCTGCTCGGCAAGGTCGGCAGCCAGATCGCGGAAGGCCTTTTCGATGTCCGCATTGCTCGCGACGGCGAAGGTTCCCTGGCGGATGGCATCGGCGAGCTTGGCGCCTTTGGCCTTGATCCAGTACATGTCGACGCCTAAGGTGGAGAGCGCCGATCCGGGAACGCCCATCGCATGGCTGAGCGCCTCCTTGTAGAAGCCGGTGAACTTGACTTTGATCCGTTCGACCTCGGCGAAACGCCTGGCTTCGGCTTCGATAAGATCGCGCGATTCCTCGATGATGGCGTCCGTCTCCGCCGCCGAACGCGCCGCCGTAAGGCGCGTCAGCAGTTCGGGATGTGATACGGCGAAATCGTCCAGCATCGTTGAGGCGGCCCACTCGGGTGCGCCGGTTGCCGCAAGGAAGCCCGACAGGCGTTTTCTGGCGCACATCTTCGCGCCGGTATCTTCGGCGATGCGCTGGAAACTCTCGCGGATCCCATCGGCGGTAACCTGCGCGGCGGGATTATCCCTGACAATGATGCTGTTTATGTCCGCCGGTCTGAAAATATCCCCGTTGGCGATGCCGGCCGGAATCACATCCTCGCCGAAAAGTTCGCGGAGGTGCCCCACTACCGGATCTACAATCGGCTTGAATTCGTGCGGAAGCGCGGAATTGTTTCCGATGGCTATGGCGTCCCACACCGCCGTGTTCCATTCGCTGGGCGACATGGCGGGAATGTACGTGGCGCTCTTGTCTGGAACATTCGCGCCAGCGGCGCCATTCCGCACGAGCGCCTGCAGAACAACATGCTGGCGCAGCGCGTCGCCACGAACGGCGCCGCCAAGGTTGACGAGTTCCTTTGCGAGCATCTTCACCTCGGCGTCCGTGATGCGGTTCACGCAGGAAAGGGTCGCCCAGTCGTGGATGCCGGCCTCTTCGAGAAGCATCACGGCCGCGGTGCGGATTTTCCAGGATTCGCCGGAACGCGCATGTGTCTCGATCCACGAGTTCTTCGAGGGCGCAGAGGCGAACGCGCGGCGAACGCGACCGCATTCCGAGTCGGCATTTGCGCCCTGCATCGAAAGCGACGAGAGATGCACGATCGTCTCGTCGAGGTAGCGCACGTAGGATGCCTCGTCCGTCGGCAGCTCGAAATCGATGCTCTGGTTGGACCTCGTCTGGTATTGCAGCACGCCACGGCCCACAGTCCTGAGGTGCCCGCCGGACTTGGCGAGGATCGTGTCGCGCTGGAGCTTCGCGTATTCGATGATCCGGACGGTATCCTCCATCTCGCGGAAGTATATGTTGCCTGCGATAAGATCCTGGAAGATGGCGATGTTGTGGCTTTCGTCCAGTTCGCGCGTGGCGGCGAGCCCGGCATTCGTCGCCTCGCGCGTGGCGGCGAGCGACGCCCTGCGCGCCTCCGAGTATCCGGCGTGCAGCTCGGCGTCGGTACGGATGGTTCCCGCGCCGGCATGGGCGTTGATCGTCTCGGCGTTGCGGTCGAGGATTGTGCGTATCTGCGCGCGCGAAAGCGGCTTGATGCTGCGCTCGGAGAGTTTCTTGTCCGCGCCGGCGGAAGTGTCGGCGGCAAGCCCGAGATCGCGCCGGATCCGGGCAATCTCGTCCACGCCTACGCCGTTCTGGGAAAGCGCCTTTATGAAGGCGTTCTTGATGGCCAGCACCTCAAGATGCGAAAGCGTCGTCTGGTTGGATCCCTTGAAGTGGACGCTGTTGTTGATCTTCTCGAGCGTGGTCTCGTTGGCGAGACGCACTTCGCCGGCATTGTACTTGCCGGTCGCGACAGATTGGAACTGCTGGATCGAGATGTTTACGTTTGCTAGGTCAGGCATGGTGGTTCTTCTTTCCTTTTGGCTTATTGGCTGCGCTGTTTACACGCAAGACGCCGACAGGTTACAAGTCATCATCCCCGGCATGGAGCCGTGCGCTGGACGTCGAAGCGCCAGAGATATCTTCTTGATGCTGATATTCATGTTTCCCCATCCTGTATTAAGTGTGCTGGTTGTGTTTTTACGGTGAATTATACCATAAATCTGCGCGAAACACCCTTAAGCCTCTCTGCGTACTCCGCGTCTCTGCGCCTCTGCGTTAAACATCAAACATCAAACTTCAAACAACTACACGGCCAACCTCTCTGCGCTCTCGGCCTCTCCGCGCCTCTGCGTGAGATATCTTTGAGATATCTTGAAGCGGCGATCTACCAAACGGTTTGGACTGGATACTGCGGAATGAGTCTGTCACTTGTGACGATTGTGAAATCACCCTCTTGGGCCTGCGCGGCATGAGCGCGCCCTACACCCGGAAGAAGCCGTTGGCGCCGAGCTGCGGGGCCTCGTCGGAACCCTCCGGAACCGACTTCGCGACGGGGCGGTAGGAGGCAATCGCCTTGCGCCATATCTCGAGAGTGTTCACGAATGATTCCACGAGTGCGGCGAGCGAGTCCGCGTCCAGGGTCGCGAGCGGCTCCTGCCGGCAGAGATGGAACCTGCCCGTTTCATGGTCGCGCGAGATCGTAGCTCCCGCAGTCCCGGCGAAGAGGTGGTTCGCCTCGAGCATGGCCGAGAGCAGTTGCTCCAGTCCCTCGGGGGGCGGATCGCCGATTTCGCCGTAGACTGCGAGCCTGTCGGAGTCCGGCAGGCTCATGAGCGTCACGACCATGTCGTCCACGTTGATGACGCACGACCCGTCATCCGATGTCAATTCGACGCCGATTTTGGAACCCAGACCGGATATTAGTTCTTCGAATGTCATTTAAACCTTTCCGCTGCAAACGGGCTATTGATCAAAAGATGCTGAACTGTTCGTCGATTTCATGCTCCTCGGCGGCGGTAAGCCGGTCATCCGGCGGATTCGACGCGACTGACTTCAGGAACAGGAGCGCGTTCTTCACATCCACGTCGTCGCCGGCGATCTGGTCGATGCCGGCGGCGTCCACCCGCTCGAGGGCGTGGTACCATTCGGGATGGGGCGCGATCAGGTGCGTCATCGCGAGTTCGATGAACTCCTTGCGCTTCACCTCATCGACGACGCGCTCGGCGAAACCGGCGCGGGTGAGGTCGGCCATGATGGTGCCGATGTTGAGCTTTAGCGACTGGACGACCGCCAGACGGTTCGCCTGCTTGGTGTGCCAGTCCGGCTTCGTGAACGTCTTCACGAGGTCCGGCATGAAGCGGAAGTCCTGCATCGACTTCTCGATCTGGGCGACCTCCGCGTCGTAGAGACCGTGCTCGGCGGCGTAGTTGCCGTAGTTCGTCGTCACGTAGGTCTCGCGGTGGGCCTGGCGGCCGGCGTCCTTCGCGACTCCCTTCATCGCGTTCTTGAGGCCGAGTCCGCCGCCGCTGACGGCGCTGAACACCCCACCGAAGCCCGAGAACGACGCCGCAAACTTCTCGCTGCCGCGCATGATCGCCTTGCCGAACCCGGCGGACACATCTTCGTATGGCTTGATCAGCGGGATAACTTCGCCGTTCAGGTCCTCGCCGTCCAGAAGGGTCGCCCTGAGGTTGGTGAGGATGCTGGCGATCGCCGGCTTGAGCTGGACCTCGACCAGCGAATGCACGAACTGGCGCCACTCTTCGCGATGTTCCGAGACGGGCTCGGAAGGCGTGGCGGCGAGCGTCGCCAGAATCGAGGTTGCGCCCAGACGGGAGGATGTGGAGCCGAATCGGGCGACGAAATCCGCGTACTCGCGAATCTGGTCGAGCTGGGTGAAGACGGCCGTCCTCGCTTCGGCGGAGTCGGGATTGTTCGCCCAGTTGTCGACCAAAGTGTTCAACTTGGCTTCGTAGGTCTGATTCTGCCGGTTGTCGCCCTCCTGCTGCACACCCATGCCCTGCACGTAATAACCGAAGGCCCGGACGTGTTCGCTGAGAACCATCTCATCCTCGACGTTTCCGGAGGAAATCAGATCCTGGAATTGGGTGAAGATCGCCTGGAGGGTGATTCCGTTGTGAGCGACTTTCGTCCGCGTCTGGGGATCGATCATATCTTTAATCTGCACGAGGAAGTCGGGCAACGTCTCGCCATCCTGGAGGGTGTCGGTGAGCCTCATCGACCTGAGCGCTGTCTTGATCTCCGACAGCTGCTCGTTCATGAGTCTCACCGTCTCGTCCAGACGCTGCATGCTCTGAAGCATGCTGAAGATCGGACCCGGCAGTTCCACGCCCATCTCCTGGATGAGCTGGAAGGCCGCCGACATGACGCGCCCGATGTCGGAGGCGTCCGCGCGGTCGAAGACCTCCTGCAGCGCCCTGACGAGGTCATTGCGCTTGGCGGCGAGGGTCTTCTTGCCTTCGGCCGAGAGAAGATTCTCGTAGTTTTCCAGGAACTTGGACGCTTTCTTCGCCGGAATCCAGGCGAGCGCCCACTTGAGGCTGTTGAGCTCGCTCGCCGAGAACCTGGAGGCGTTGCCGTAGTCGATCACCGTGAGGCGCGTTCCGTCGCACATCAGGTTGCCGGCGTGCACGTCGCCGTGGAAGAACCCGCCGTCGAAGATGGCCTCGAACGTCCACTTCTCGATGAAGCCGGTGAGCTGCTTCTGCCGCGCGAGGATGTCGTTGTAGGTGTCCAGGAGCGCCTCGCGCGTCGTGAGGATCTTGGTGGGGTCGCCGCTGAGGTAGTTTACGCTTCCGTCGGCGTTGCGGACCTTCTTCAGCTTGCCGAGGACCGTGTCGACCCTGGCCTTCGAGTCGGCGATGAAGCGGTCGTAGGTGACGCCGGGGGCCTTGCGGACGACAAGGGTGTTGGCGGTCGCCGCGATGAACGGGTAGAGCTCCATGCTGCGCACGCCCTCGATCTTGTCGTTGACGACGCCGGAGGTGTAGATCGAGCCCTGCTTGACGTTGTTGGCCTCAACCGTGAAGTCGAGCTCCTTGAAGATGCCCTCCAGCCGGACGTCGAACACGCCCGCCATTCCCTTCGTCCGCTTCGCGATGTCGAGGAAGAGATCGCGCTCGCGGCGGGCGCGGGCCTGGACGTCCGGACGCAGGATCTTGACGACGCACTCCTCGCCGGCGGGGTTGTCGACCGTCACGATCTTGCAGAGGAACGCCTGGCCGACCGTAGCCGCGCCGAGGGACTTCGTCAGCTCGATCGACGTGATGCGTCCGTTGGAGCGCTCGACCATGTCGAGGAGCGTGGCGCGGACCATCTCCGGCGGTATGGACGGGAGGTTGCACTTGAGGTCCGCCACCGCCTGCCGGAGGTCTTGCGGGAGCGCGGTCTGCGGCAGGCCCTGCATGAGCTTCTGCAGCACCGGGCCCGCGCCCTTGATGAGTGCGCCAAGAATCTCGCCGGAGTTGGACTCGGAGCCGGCGTAGCGCAGCAGCGAGGACGCCATGCGGTGGCGGTCGATCGGCTCCATCTTGGAGAAGTAGGTCGAAAGCGCCTCCATGAGAAGCTGACCGTAGCCGGTGTCGACGTCGAGCGTGCCGGATCCCGCGATTTCATCCAGCGTCTTCTGCCAGAGCTGCTTGCTCTTGGCGGTCGCCGTGGACTGGCGGAACGCGGTGGCGAGCTTCTCGGTGAGGACGCCCTGCATCTTCGCGAGCACCTTGTCCGAGGCCGAGGCGAGGTCGGAGGAGAATCCGTTGAGGAAGTCGGCGAGCCCGGGAACGCCCGCGCCGTCGTTCGTCTCCAGCGCCTGGAAGAAGGCGTCCAGCCCGCCCGCCGCGTCCACCATGGACTTCAGCTGGATCATGCGCGCCTTGAGGGTCGTGGTGATCTCGTGGGTGCGCGGCACCACGCCGTCGACTTCGCCGCCGGTGGCCAGGCTGAAGGTGTCGAGGAGGTCCGAATCGGAGCCGAGCGAACGCAGCACGATGCCGAGTTCGTACTTGTGGGAGAGTATCGTCCGGCGCATGATGTCAGCGTCGGTCCTGCCGGCGTCGCGGTCGATGTCGTAGCGAGTCGTGTCGTCGGGCATCACGAGTTCGGCGATGAACTCGTGGACGCGGCGACGGCGCGACTGGACGAGCGTCTCGCCTTCGCGGGTCTTGTTTTCCACGGGCAGCTTGACCTTCTCGTCGAGCTGGTTCCGGTCGGTCGCCTGCATCTTCCGGTAGAGTTCGAGCGTGGCCGCGCCGTTGAAGCGCGTCACGCCGTCGCCGTTGAGGCCGGCGAGCCTCTCCTTGAAGAACGCCTTCGGGTCGCCCTGGGTCTGCAGCATGCCGCGCGCGAGTTCCGTCAGGTCCGTGGTGGGCACGTGGCAGAGTTCAGTCGCGAGCGTGCCGGTGATGCCGGCGATCACGTTCAGCGCGAGCTGGCGGGCGCGGCTGGAGCCGGCGTCGAAGCCCTCCGTGTTGAAGAGCGCGAGCGCCGCCTCGCGTCCGTAGACCGTCGCGTTGGCCGCGATCTCGTCTTCGATCTGCGAGAGGAAGCCGCGCACGTCGAGGGGGCACACGATCGGGATTTCGACGTCCTTCCGGACCTTGTCGAGATGGTATTCGTGCGAATTCGACCCGTCGCGCAGCTGCCAGACGTCGATGTTCACCCGCTCCTTCGCGGTGAGGACGCCGTTCGCGACGCTGAGCGTGAACTGTACGCCGTTGTAGGTAACCTGCGACTCGGCCGGACCGTTCGGCGCTGACATCTGCTTGAGCACGTTGTAGATGGCCAGCGTCTCCGCAACATGGGCGGTCGTCGGGATCGCGGTGCGCATGAAGAACATCGCGCCTTCCCGCTGCTCGGCGTTGAGCTGCGACATCGGATCCAGATCCTGCAGGCCTGCGAGCGGAGGGGTGTCGTCATTGGGATCCGGGTGATTGATGAGATCGACCACACCCTTGCGCATGAGGGAGAGCTTATTCGAGAAGTCGTCTGCGGTGGTCTCGTAGACGTGCTTGTGGAGGACTCGCAGGCACACCTCGTCGACGCTCCCCGCATCGCACCTGCCGATCACGTACAGGTTGGAGAGGATTGAAAAGAGCG
>CACYNF010000076.1 GCA_902775595.1 uncultured bacterium
AGGCGGCGGAGAGTTTCCTGAGTTTGCCGATGTCCGCCGCGTTCACGGCCTTGACGAGGGAGGCGAGCATGCCCTTGGGAACCGGCTTGCCGCCAAGTCCCGCGAGGCGGGAAAGCCCCATCTTGAACATCGCGGGATTGCCCTTCGTCGCCTCCCTGAGTTCGGCGACGTTTTCCTTGAGCCGCGCGACGCGCGACAGAATGACATCGGCCGGGCGCAGGTTGTTCGCGAAGTTGTAGAGGAGACTGGTGCAGACGTATGTGTCCTTGAGGAGGTTTATGACATCCTTGTCGCCGCCCGTGGCGTGCATCATCGTCTCGATGAGCGGCACGGCGCGCGCCTTGTCCTTTTCGAAAAAGAGATTGTGGGTCCCTCTCGGATTCTGCATGTTCTTCACGGCCTCCTCGACGCCGGCCCTGCAGTTCGCGGTCGGCCGCTCGTCCAGGAACCGGAGCGGGGTGGTGCTCACGAATCCGTCGGGCTTGATCGTGGCGCTCCACTCGAAGGAGAACGGCAGCTCCTTGGGGCTGGAGTAGCGTATGGAGATGTCGCCCGTCTCGGCATTCCTGGAGAGCGTGAAATCGACGGCGGCATGCTCGCTCGACTCGATGCCGTAGCCCCTGAGTCCGCCGCGCAGAACGCACAGGCCGGACTGCGACAGCATCATCACGACCGAAGAAGCCTGTTCGCGGTGGGCGGGGCCGCAGAGGGCCTCCGCCTTGTCGGCGACCGTTTCGATCTGGGCGAGCCCCCCGTCCGTGGCGTTGGTCTTGTATGTCGTGCCGTCGGGGAAATTGAAGCGGAAGCCGTAGCCTTTCGGGAGAAGCTGCTTGTTGTCGCCTATGTAGTTGTAGCCAGTGGGACGCTTGAGGTCGCCCACAAGCTGCTCGCGCGCCTCGCGCGTGGTGCCGTCGAACGCTACGAGCGGAAGAGAGCCGGCCGCGACGTACTGCGGCGTCGCCGGCCTCGCGCCGCCCGGCTGCAAGGCGGCGGCGGCCTCTTTGACCGTGCAGCCGGTCTCTTCCATCAGCGGTATGATCGGACCCCCAAGACCCGGATACTTCGACGGGATGCCGCGGTCCTCGTCGCCGTTGATTTCAAGATCCCACTGCTTGAAGAGGTCGTTCACCGCGCCGAGCGTGTTGCGGCGCGCTTCGGGGAAGCAGGTCTTGACGAACGTCGCGGAAGTGAGCGTGCCCGCGGCATGGAGCACGGCAAGTTTGTCGAGATTCTTCATGATGCGGCCGAACACCAGGGAGCGGTCGACCTTTTTGATGAACTCGGGCGGACGCTCGGACTGCGGCAGTTTGGCGATGGCGGGGTCGGAGATGAGCGGAAACGCCGCGTCGAAAGCCGCATAGAATGCGGCGCGCTTGACAGGCGGGATGTTGGCGACGGTCTGCGTGTAGGACTCGCCATAGCCGCGGCCGAAGAAGCGCGTCGCGGCGTTGTTCTCCAGCCCGAAGAGTTTGTCGGCATCCTGCTCCGCAAGGTCGTGCGCTGGGTTGCTGGCAAGTTCTTCGAAGACGAATTTCTCCATGCCGCGCAGAAATTTGGGAGAGATGTAAGACGAGGAGGCGTTGAGGACGGTAAGGCTCATCCCCTCCTTGAAGTCCTTGCCGGTGGCTTCAAGCGTCGCGTTCGTATCCGAAATCCACTTGGCAAAGGAGTCGATGAGACGCAGACCGTTCTTGAAGTTCTCGGCGCTCTGCAGGAACCTGCCGCCGTAGTTCATGAGGCGGTTGGCCGGTGTGCCGGACGACGTGACCTGCTCCAGGGCCTCCGCCTCGGTGCAGCCCGCCGCCTGCGCGTAGAGGCTGGTCGCGGCGGCGAGCTTGGGCAGCTCGCCCTTCGAATATCCCTTGGCGAGCGCCGCCTTCTGGGTGGCGGGGTCGCTGAACTTGGCCCCGGCGATGCAGTCGTCAAGCGCCTTCTGCTTCATCACGCCGCTTGCGTCGATGGCGTTCTTGACGGCGAGGATGCGGCGCGCGGTGAGCGGCTTGCCCTTGCCGAAGTCGGCCATCTTCATGGCGTCCTTGACGCCCTGGGGAATCTTGTCCGGTCCGCCGAACATGTCCGCGATGGCGTTCCTGAAGAGGTCGCGCGCGGCGTTGTTCGCGTCCTTGAGGCTTCCAAGCCGCCCCGCGCCGATGCCGACCCAGTCGTGCTTCGCCGCCGTGATGACGCGGCCCGCGAGGGCGCCCTCGCCGCCCGCGCGGGCGACTGCCTTGCTCTTCCCCGCTTCGACGCTCTGCGTCGCGAAGTCGGTGAACGCCTTGAACGTTGCGTTGTATCCGTTGATGTCGAGTGCCATGGTTGTTTTTTCTCCTGTTTGAAAAGTTGAAAGGGGCCGGGGCGCCGCCGCTAGGCGACGATGGGGCCTTCGTCGCGCTGCGCGGCGATTTCCTCTTCGACGGTCTGATTGAGCGTCATCGAGAAATTCATATCGCATATGGCCTCGATCTTGAACTCCTGCGGGAAGGTGTTCAAGACCTTCTCCAGCTTGTGATCCTGGAACTGCTTGGTGCCGTCTATTTCGACCTTGTGGTTGAAGATCGTGTATCCCTCCTTGTCGTCGAACTTGGAGTAGTCCAGTTCCGCGAGGCGGTTGAATTCGGAGGCTTCGAGATAGTAGTAGATGCCGCATTTGAACTTGCTGCCTTCGCCCACATTGCATTCCCCGTCTTCCGTGAAGCCGTCGAATCCCGCGATCGGCTTGTCCATAGTGTAATTCAGGCTGAACCCTCCGTCTTTGTTCTTTGTGATCGTGAAGGTTCTGGTGGTATCTGCGCCAAGCCCTTTCTCCCTTTCTTGATTGCTGAAGCCTCTGATGCTAAACCCTTCTTCGCCCTCCCTCGGGTCCAATGCGTATTGGGAGCCGTTTTCGCCGGCCTTTTCCGTTTCCTGGGAGAGCAAAACCATCAGCAGGTGGACCTTGTTCCGGTCCTCGGCCTTGGCGAGGCCCTTGTAGGTCGCCTTGGAGTCGCCCGTGACGAACTGCGCCAGCTGGTTGCGCGCAGTCTCGAAGTCGTTCGCGAGCGTGATGGTCTTGTCGCCGGCTTTCAAAGTGGCTTTGATGCCACGGTCGATGTCTTTTTGGAAGAAGCTGTTGTCTTCGCCGTCTGTGGACAACTTCTTCATTTCAGAGCAGATGGTCCAGTTCATCATGGCGTTGGCGGTGGTGCACAGGCGTTTGTGGAGATACACATCGGGTTCGTGGACGCCGTCCAGTTTCTTGCGCAGAACCTCCTTGAAGGATTCCGCTCCCTTTCCGTGCCCTTCCACCGCCGATTCGACAAATTTATCAACCTTTGCGGAGATGACTTCCTTGGCCAGGGAGATGATGTCGGCCTTTAGCCGGTCGCCGCCGAGCCTATTGATATCGGGCATATCGTCTTCGGGATCCGGGAGCTCGATCGGCTTCGCACCGGGGTTCACCCGCGAAATTTGCCTGCTTACGGCATCCACCATCATCGCGAAGCAAGACTGTCCGAAAATGGCCACGTCGCAGGTTCCTTCCTTTATCGCCTTCGACTCGTTCGGGAAATACAATTCCCCGGTGGCGGTGGTGTTGTCGTAGAAAACACGCAGACGGGTGCCCGCATTGCCGGTCAGGGCGTTCTTGATTTTTTCGAGGGCGCCTTTCCCGCAACGGGCGAGCATCGCGTCCATAATGAACTGGCGCGCCGCGTCCCTTTCATCGGCGCCTTCCAGTTTATTGTCGGCGCCGGACGAGACCATGACGCTTTCCAGCGTCTTAAAGGCCTCCATCAGCGTCTTGTGGATCGTCAGGCCCGGAGACGAGCCGGAGAGTTTCCTGATGTTTTCGATCGGCGCGTTGCCGACGGCGTCGATCATCTTGGCAAGGATGCCTTGCGGAAGCGGTTTTCCAAGCCTCTCGAGCATCTCCTTGCCGCACTCGTAGATTCCGGGATTCTTCGCCGACGCCGCCTTCAGCTCGTTCAGGTTGGCCGCCAGTCCTCCCGCGCGCTTCTGAACGTACTCCTCGCTCCTGAACTTCAGCCCTGGATCGACGAGGAACGAACGCAGGTTGTCCTTGACGATGTCCATGGCGTCGGTATTCCCGTTGCAGCTGGAAAACGCCGTTTCGATCAACTTGTTCACATCGCATTTGTTGAGCCAATTGGAATGATTCTTCTGGACCCAATCCTTGCCCTTCGCGATGCAGTCGTTCATCTTGGTTTCCGCATCGGCTGCCGCCTTGGCCTCATCTGCCGCCGCCTTGGCTTCATCTGCCGCCACCTGGTCCACCGCCGTCTTGACGGCGAGGATGCGCCGCGCGGTGAGGGGCTTGCCCTTGCCGAAGTCGGCCATCTTCATCGCGTCCTTGACGCTGTCGGGGATATTGTCGGGGCCGCCGAACATGTCCGCGATGGCCTGCTTGAAGAGTTCGCGCACGGCGTTGTTCACGTCGCGCGATGCCTGGCGGCGGCCGACGTTGCCGACGAAGTCGAATCCGGTCTTCGCGACGATCGTCCGGCCCGCGAGCGGACTGGAGCCGGCGGCTTCGTTCTTCTCGCCGCCGATCTGCGCGAAGGTCGAACCCGACTTAGCCTGTGTCGCGAAGTCGGTGAAGGCCTTGAATGCGTCGTTGTATCCGTTGATTCCGAGTGGCATGGTTGTCTCCTTCGGTGGGTTGCCAAGTTGAAAAGTTGAACGGCGGCGGGAATGCGATTACCGGAGGTCGTAGTGGGCCGTGGTTTCGATGATTGTGTCCCATGAAAACCGGAATTTGTCGGGGATGCCATTCGCCACGCCGTCGAGTTTCTTCGTGCCGTCGGGGGCGTCCATGATGGCGGTGAGGTTGGAATCGTCGAACTGCGTGAAGTCCTGCTGGACGAAGCGGTCGAAGTCCTTGGCGTCGATTTTGATCATCAGTCCGGTGCGAATCGTGCTGCCTTCGCCGAGGTTCATGGTCCGGCTTTTTCCCTTGCCGTCCGCGGCGATGATCGACTGGGGATGCCGGGTTCCGTTGAACTGCACCGTCACCGAGCCGTTCTTGTCAAGTTCAAGCGTGATTTCGCCCGGCCGCTTCATGGCTTCGTTTCCGAGTTCGTATGTCTTGCCCGCACCCTGGGGATCGAGGTTCCTGGACTCGGTTTCGTGGGAAATTCTGTCCATTTCGCCGGAAAGGAAGGACATGACGATCCAGGCCTTCTTCTGCTGCGCGGGGTCGAGCTCTCCGAATGTCGTTTTCTCCCCCTTCGTGAGGAGGGAGGCGATCTGGTCCCGGGCTTCGAGGGGATCCCGGGAGAGTTCGCCGCCGCCGGGGAGCTTCACCTTCGGTCCGGTTGCGCGATCCTTTGCGAAGGCGGTGTCCTCGAACCGGCCCGCCGCGAACTTCTTGCACGCCGAGGCCATGGTCCAGTTGAGCAGCGGGAAGGCGGTTTGGTTGCGCGGATGGCGGATGGCGTCCCGGGGGTCCATGGGATGCGGCCCCATGCGCTTGAGATACAGGTCGCGCACGAGCCCGGCCGCCTCGCCGTCGCCCGACACGATGTTGTTCGCGTATTGCCGGCGTTCGCGTTCGCAGGCCGCGGCGGCGGCGGGGACGATGCCGCGGGTGATCGCCTTCTCCTCGGCGCCGTTCCTCATGTCGATTTGGCCTTCGTAGTCGGAAATTCCCCTGCGGAGCTCATCGCGGGTCGCGCCGAATTTCAAGTTTATCGCCATGTGCATCATGGACAGGACTTTGGCGTGGGTGCCGCCTTGGCCCTGCACGTGATACCGCAGACCGCCTTTCGCCGCGGATTTGTCGAACTCGCCCATGGAGATGTCGTTGTAGATCGCCAGGAGCTTGGAGGCGGAGGGGGCGCTCAGCGCGGCCTGAATGTTGCGGCAGGCCGCCGTTCCGCACTTGTCGAGAACCAGACCGGCGATGAAGTCCCGGCAGACGTCTTTTTCGTCGGCGCCGTCGAGCGCGTCCGCCTTCGATTCCACGGAGACGGCGTGAACCGCCTTCTCGAATTGCGCGACGGCCTTGTGCAGATCGAGGGCGCTCGACCTGGTGGTGATTTTCGCGACGCTGCCGACGGCGGCGCTCCGGCTCAGCCGGATCATCGCGGCGAAGAGTCCCTGGTCCAGGGACTTCCCGTTGAGTCCCTTGAGCGCGTCCACGCCGCGCCTCACGATGGTGTCGTCGCCACCGGCCGCCTCGCGGATTTCGTTGAGATTGCCGATGATTTTGTCCACCCTTTTCCTGATGTCCTCGGCGGAGCGGAGATTGTCGCCGGACCCGTTGAGCAGTCGCTTGATGTTCTCCACGACGACTTCGAGCGCGTCCGGATCGGCGCCGGCCCGGTCGATGGCGGCCTGGACGACCTCGTCGATCTGCTCCGGCGTCGCCGGGATGCCGTCCCTGTCCAGTTTTCCATAAACGGCGGCGGCGTTCGCCCTGGCCTTTTCCAGGGCCGTTTCGGGGGTGAGCGGGGCCGGCGGGGCCGGCTGGGCGCTCTCGATCGCGGCCTTCACCGCCATGATGCGGCGGGCGGTGAGGGGCCTGCCCTTGCCGTAGTCCTCGAGGCGCATCGCGTCCCAGACGCCGGACGGGACTCGCGACTCCCCGCCGAACATGCCGACGATCGCATCGCGGAAGAGCGTGCGCGCGTCGTTGTTCGCCTTCTGGTTGGTCTTGAGGCGGCCGACGTTGCCGACCCAGTCGCCCTTCGCGGCCGTGATGGTGCGGCCGGCGAGTCCTCCCGCCTCGGCGTTGTTCGCGCGGGCGATCGACTTGCCCTTGCCCTCGTCCACGCGCTGCTGCGCGAAGTCCGTGAACATCTTGAACGTGGCGAGGCTTGCGTTGATGTCGAGTGCCATGGATGTCTCCTGTGTCCAGTTGAAAAGTTGAAAGGTTGAACGGTTGAAAGAGGAAACGCCGCGGGGCCGCTAGACGCTGATGAAGCCGGAGGCGGGCAAGCCCAGCGCGGGGACCTCATCTTCCTGGGCGGCGGCCTCTTCCGCGGCGGGACGGAAGTTCTCCAGCGCCAGCCGCCACTGCTCGACCTGGTTCACGAACGTCTCGAGTTCCGCGCAGAAGCCGTCCAACTCCAGATCGCGGGTCGGGATGCGCCACTGCAGCACCAATTCGCCGGTGTCGTGAAGCTTCCCGAGGGCCCGGTCCTGCGAACCGAGCGTCTCCGTGTTCGCCTCCAGCAGCAGCTCCAGAAACGCCTCGGTCTTCTCCGGCGGCGGCGTTCCCACGACGGCGGTCGCCACCAGCGCCTTGCCGTCCGGCATTTCCGCGAGCTGCAGCGGAATGCCGTCGATCTCCAGAGCGCATGCGCCGTCCTCCGCCGCCAATCCCTCGATGCCCAGTTTCACCGCGAAGGCGGGTATCAGTTCTTTCAGTTCCATTGTCGTCTCCTGTTGAAAAGTTGAAAGGTTTGCCGTTTCGTGCGCTGCTGTTACCTGTTCAACACGAAACCAGCGTGAAATGATACCTAAATCGCGCTCATCACATCAAGTCCCTTGCGTCGATCATGATCTCGTTGCCGATGCGGTTGCCGATGTCGCCGTATTTCTCGTTGCCGAACTTCGCCTCCAGGGGCGCGAACATGTAGTCGAGCACGTCCGTGATCCAGGCCCGCTCGTCCTCGTCCTCCGGCATGTGTTCAAGGATCCACGCCATGTTGTCGATCATCTTGTTGATGCCCGCGCCGTCTAGGACACCTCCGGACACGAGTCGCTCGGCGAACTCCGGATACTTCTCTCTGAGCTTGTCGTGCGCCCACTGGATGGCGTTCTTCTGCACCTTGGTAAGGTTCTCCTTGCGGATTCCCGGCGCCTCTTTCGGCGTGAATAACGACGCGAAGAGCGAAGAGCCGTGGCAGATGGACTCGACGATGTCACCGAACCTGTAGTTGCGCGTCTTCATGCCTTTCGAGACTGCGTCATACTTGTCGAATAACTTCACGTGCGCCGTCGAGCAGAATATGCCGAACGTCTCGCACTTGAGGAAGAGCCGGCGCCGCGAGCCGTTTCCGTTGCCGCCGTTCTTGAGCCCGTCCTCGTCCGGAATCGTGAAGAAGTGGAACGTCCTCATGCCGTTCAGGAGCCCGCCCGCGCCCGTCGGCACGTCGTATCCGCGCGGCATGTTGAGATGTCCGTCGACATGCGCCGACTGGTAGGGCTTCGCGTGCGTCGACGTGCGGATGTAGAGGTTTTCCGCCTTGTCGAGCCAGCGCGCGATGTCGCCGTTCTTGTCCTCGATCGAGAACGAGCCGCGGTACATGAACTCGCCCTTCTTGAGCGCCATCGCGTGGAGCGCGTACGTGAGCGCCACGATGTTCTGGTTCGTCGGCTTGAAGAGATTGGGCCTGCCGCTCATCAGCGCGCCGAGGACGTCCCTGCCGAGCTTCACCTGCGCCGAGAGGAGCGCGCGCAGCTCACCCTCGTTGCGCGGACGGTGCACCGACGACTTGACGGAAATGAGATCCTGGTAGTGGATTTTCGGGAACTTGTACACGAGTCCGTCCACTTCGAAGTCGATTTGCTCGGGGAGCTGGTCGACGGTCATCAGCGGACGCGGATCGGGACCGGGCTTCGGACACGGGACGGGCTTGTAGATCGTCGCCTCCTTGAGTCCGTCGCGGCCTTCCTTGCGCGCCATGTACTCCGCAGGGTGCGTGAGCTGCTGCACCTTCTCCTCGTTGAACGCGGCGAAGAACTTCTCCGCCTTGTCCAACGGCACGGTTATGCGCGTCACGCCCATCGCGTCGTCCTCGAACTTCGCGCCCGCCATCGTGACCACGTCCTCGAGCTGCTTCAAGTTCCTGTACGACATCTTCGTCTCGGTGAAGTAAACAATGCTGTCGCCCTTCAGCACGCCCTTCCACGGGACGCGCGTCTCGGGGACGACCTCGAGGTGCTCGAGCGCGACCTTGCCCTTCTTGCTCGTCCACGTCGTGGCCGAGGTGAGCTTCTCGAGGTTGGCGAGGTTCTCTATCGCGCTCTTGCGTACGGTCTCCGGCTGGTCGCTGAGGTCGTCGTAGAGGTCGAGGTTGTTCACGGAGACGTCGAGTATCTTCTTCAGCGACTCGTTGAACTCCGCCTCTTTCTTGTTTATGTCTTCAATGATCTTCGTGCGCAGCGCCTTCTCCGCGTCGGAGATGCCTTCGGCGTTCGGGTTGAAGGCCTCGCGGTACTTGTCGAAGAGATCCTTGAACTCGCCGCGCTTTGCGGTTTCGCGGAGGTTTACGACGCCTTCCATCTTGGAGAAGAACGTGTCGTCGTCGAAAACGGAGAAGTTCTCGAAGCGAGGCTTGGTGCTCCTGCCGTAGGTGTCCTTGAACGAGAGGTCGTCGGAGACTTTGAGGTACTTGGCGTTGCCCTCGAGGGAGTGGCCGGGGTCGATCGCGAAGAACTTGCCGTGCGCGAAGCCCTTGTTCTGCCCGCGCCGCCCGACGGCGTCGCGGTCGGCCGTGAGGAGGAAGAACGCCTTGTACTTGCCGAGCTTCTCGGCGGACTGCCCCTTGGGCGGAACGATGCGCCCGTCCTTGATGAAGCCCGCCTCCATGTCCTTGTAGCCGTCGGCGAACTTGGCCTGGAGCATGAGCTTCGGGTGGCCATCGGAATACTCGCCGCGCACGATCTCGAGCTCCTGCGCGGGGACGCCCGCGATGCGCGTCAAGTCGTTCGCGAGGGCCTCCGTGACGGCGCCGGCGGAGATCGAATCGGCGGAGTGGGCGGTCTGGAGGCGGTAGATCTGGCCGAGGATCGGCTTGCGCGTGGTGAGGATGCGCTCGGGGCGCTGAAACGAGCCCGCGTGAGCGGCGTCTTTGATGCGCACGCGGTCGCCCTCGTTGTAGTCAAGCTTCATGATGTGGCGCTCGTCGAAATGCTTGAAGATCGGCGAGAACGTGTAGAAGTCGTCGCCGCTCCTGATGCCCATCACCGCATCGCGGATCTGCGCGAAGAGCTCGCGTTTAATCTCCTTTATCGCATCCGCGCTCCTCTTGTCCGCGCCGCCGGCGATGAGGCGTTCCAAATCGAGCGGATTCAGGTTGTAGTTCTTGATGGCCTTCGCGAGCGGACCGAACGAATGGCCGTCTGCGATCTTGCCGTTTTTCACCATCCTCGCCGCCTCGGAGAGGGCGAATTCCGCGACGGCCGCGATTCCGGCGGGGTGTGCGCGCCCGGCGAGCATGATCTGTTCGCGCAAGCTCTTGCCCTCGCACTTCGCGGCGAAGGCCGGATCGTTCTGCTTGAGCACGTCGAGCGCGTGGCGGCTCTCCTCGGAGTTGATGTCGGCCATCATGCCGCGCGTGTCGTCCGGCGACCAGTCGTTTCGGTAGATGAAGCCCGGCTCCACGCCGTTCGTCTTGATCTTCTCAAAGAGGATGTTGTTCGCTTCTGACCGGTTGACGCTCATTCCCGCGCCGATGAGCCCTTTCTTGATCTGGTCCTCGACGGAAGTCGAGCCCGCCTTGAGAATCGTGTTGAGGTTTCTGAGTCCGGTCGGCTCTTTCGATCCTGCGGCAGTCTCCACCGACGAGCGCGCGCCGAGATCTTTGCTCTTGAGCCCGTTGTCATTCTCCGTGCGCAGTTTGTTGATTGCAGCGTCGATGCGGCGCGCGGCGGCAGCCGCAAGGTCTTCCGGCGTGCGGCACGCCGCGAGATTTACGCCCTTGAACGGTTCGTCGCGAAGTTTCTGGCGCACCGCCTTCTGGTCGTCGGGCGAGAGCTCCAGCATCTTGGGGGAGGTGTCCAACTGGCGGTTGACCTCGCCCACGAAGCGGTTCTGGCGGATGGGCACGAGGCAGGAGAGCGTCGTCTGCACGTCGCAGGCGCGGAGCGGCTTGTTCAGCTGGCTGCGCGAGCCGAGCACCGTGTCGAAGGCGTGGGTGCCGAGCGAGCCGTATTCCCTCTCGAGGGCCTCTTTGAACGCCGCCATCGTCGCGTTGTTCGCCGTCTTGCCCTGGGAGAAGATGAAGTTGCCGAGCTTGGCGGTGGCGGTCTTCCCCTCTCCCTGCACGACGATGTCGCGCGAGGAGAACGCGGTCGAGTTGGCGATCGTGCGGAATGAGTCGAGTGTTATTGGCATTTCTTCCTGTTCCTTGCAAGGGGATTACACGGGCAGGCCGTAAAGGTTACATGCGCTCACGGCCTGATCATATGGTCGCCGTGCATTCCGGACGGAGCGGCGTCTTCCTGTCCGGCGGCGAGTCCGCCCTTGATGCGCTCTGCCCAGAGGTCGCACAGCTGGAGTATCTTCTCGAGAGTGGAGACGAACTCCTCGACGTCCTTCGCGGCGCGGTCAAGGTCGAAGAAGTAGTTGTAGACCACAGTCTCGCTCTCCGGCTCGAGGGCGAAATAGCCGCCCGCCGTGTCCTTGCCGAAGAGTCCGCCGACGAGCAGGTCGCGGAACACGGCGGCTGGCGCGTCCGTCGGCAGCTCCGCAACCTCGACGAAGCAGAGGACTTTCCCCGTCGCCTCGACGAACTGGAGGTTCAAGTTGTAGGCGTCATCCACGCGGACGCTCACCAGGCCTGTTTCGTCGGCTTGGAAGGCGTCGACGCCTGATGCCTTACGGACTTCGGACAGAAAGCTGTTGAATTCATCCTTTGCAGCCATGATTGATTCTCCTGAAGGTTTGTTGATTGAAGGTTAATTCATGAGATCGTCGAGAATGTCGGGACCAGAAATCGCATCGGCGTTGAAGGCGTCGCCGAACGGGAGAAGCCCCGTGCCGAGCGGCGCGTCGCCCGCCCCGGTGCGGGCGACGGCCTTTTCGTTGCCAGCGTCCATCTGGGTCTTGGCGAAATCCGCGAAGGCCTTGAACGTTTCGTTGTATTTTCCGATGTCGATGGGCACGGTTGTCTCCGGTTTGAAAGTTGAAAGGCGGGGCTGCGCCGGGTCGGTGCCTATCCTTTCAGTCAGACATGGATGAAGTCAAATCCGGCGGGGTCGGCGGCGGAGGCCTCGCGCGCGTCACCGTCCGAATCGGCGGAATAGCCGCGGCGCTCGGCATCAAGCCGGTCGGCAAGGCGCTGCGCGAAGGCGGCGAACTTCTCGAAGGCGTCCGGGAACTCGGGGGCGACGAGTCGGTCGCCCGCGAAGATCGCGAAGGCCGCGATGAAGCCGGTCTCTGGGTCGCGCGCGACGGCGGGCAGGCCGTCGTGCATGAGGCCGAAGCCGAGGTTGAGCAGGTCCTCGACGAGCTTGCGCGACGGCGCGTCCGGCAGGTCGTCCGCCACGAGCGCCGAGACGACGAGCCGGTCGCCCGGCCCGTCGCGGCGGATGGAGAACGGCTGGTCGCCGATCATCACGGAGCAGGAATCGTCGTCGAACGCCAGCGGCATTCCGAGACGTCCGCCGAGAGCCGCGAGCGCCGCTTCGGATGCGCCGGGGGTCATGCCGCCACCTCCTTATTGTCCTTCTGGCCGGGTTCGTGGATGAACTCGGAGCGGTAGGTTTTGTTGTAGTGTTCGACGCACGTGAGCAGGAAATTGAAGCTGTTTATGAGCCTGGATTCCGCTCCGCGGGCGGCGCGGTGCCCTATGTCGTAGTCGATCTGGTCGGTGAAAAGACGCCCGCCGAACATGATTTTGCCGAGATTCGTCTTGGTGGATTGGGAGACCTTTTCGCCATTCTTGGGGTTGAAGCTTTTCTCGACCATCGTCTTTATCGTGTCGGCGATGGCTTTCTGCGCCTTTTCGACGTCGACGACTTTGTCCTTGAAGGTCGTCTTGAGCATGTGGGCGCAGCGCCACGCCTTGCCTTCGATGTCGTCGAGGTGGTTGCCTTCGGCGTCGCCCCTCGCCTGCTCGATGCCGCGCGCGAGGAGATAGACGAGCCGATCGCTGTCCTTCCTCTTGTCCTTGTAGGCCGACGTCGCGATGTTCGTCACCAGTCTCCTGAAAGCGACTTCGGTATCGTCGTCGTTGAGCTTTTTCGTGCCGGTTATGTGATCGAGCGCGTCGCGGACCGCGGCTTCGAACTTGTCGTCCGGCAGGTTCAACCCCTTGCGGACTTCGCTCTTGACGGCCTTGACCAGCTCGTCGAAGTCTTCTTTGCTTCCTTTGGCGTAGAACTTGGCGGTGTCGATGACGCCCTTGGCGCACAGGTCGCTCTGCGTCGCGAACTTCACGCTCCCCGTCGTGCGCGTCTTGTTCTCGAATTTGAACAGCAGATATGCGTCGCCCATGTACATGTCGACGAGTTTGTCGAAGTTCTTGTCGATGTCGTAGGCCGAGACGGGCTTCATCACCGGCTTTTTCTCCTTGTCCACGAGCGTGGTTACGATCCACTTGTCGTTCGGTTCGTCCCTGACGATGTTCGTGACGGGGCGCAGCGCGCCGCAGAGATTCTCGTACAGGATGCTCTTGCCTTCCTTTTCGAGCTTCTGGCGGACGAGAGGGGCGATTTCGCCTTCCTTCATCGCCACCATCGTCTCGGCTCGCTC
>CACYNF010000077.1 GCA_902775595.1 uncultured bacterium
GTTGGCGCTATTGAACTGAAACAGCTCGAAACGGACAAGCGGATCGACACGGTGTTTGATGCCCTTGATCGCGGCAACTTGCTCCCAAGCGGTATTTTGTCCGCCGAGTCTGAGTTTGACTCGATGCGGTATGTCTCGCGTCTGATCGAAAGCGCGCAATCGGAGATATTGCTCATCGACCCGTATTCTGATGCGGTCACGCTGGAGGTTCTTTCGAAGAAGCGGCCTGGCGTAAAGGTGCGGCTCGTCTGTAAAGATCGCGGCAAGCCGACGCCGACCGAAATCGCGAAGTTCAACCGTCAGTACAAGGGTCTCGCCGTCACCTACTCCGACGACTTCCACGACCGGTTCCTCGTCATCGACAACGTCGAGCTGCACGGGCTTGGCTCGTCCATCAACTGCCTCGGCCGTCGCGTCGCTTCCTACACCACCCGCGACCCGAAGGAGATCGCGAAGTTGCTGGCAATGGTGCCATGAGCGCTGCGGAGAATAGAAACGCAAAACCCTTGAAAAATGGGCCTTTCGTGGGGTCTGTCCCTCAAGTTTCCTTACGCTGCGGTTTGTCCTTGAGTTGGCAAACGCCTGCCGTACTTGGGATTTCGTTGTTGCAGAGGCGGGGTTTTACACTTTTGACATTGTGCCGCCTGATGCCGGTGCTGCTGGAGAAGTGCGAGGCGGGCTCGCAAGTGGCCGTAGCACCAGCCTGTCAATATATGCGTCGGAATGGTATAATATGCGCCGTCTAAGGGAAACATGCAATGAACGATCTGACAGTTGTTGAACCTACAAGTGCCGACATTATCCGCTCGCGAAT
Organism: uncultured bacterium; assembly: GCA_902775595.1. Classification (GTDB taxonomy): domain Bacteria; phylum Verrucomicrobiota; class Kiritimatiellia; order RFP12; family UBA1067; genus UBA1067. The sequence goes on from CACYNF010000077.1 coordinate 815, forward strand.
CCTCACGATTCGCGGCGTACAGGTAATGCTTGACCGTGACCTTGCGGAACTATACGGAGTGCCGACGAAGGTTCTCAATCAGGCGGTAAAGCGTAACATAGAGCGCTTCCCTGAACGATTCATGTTCCAGTTGACCAAAGACGAAGTCCCAGACTTAAGGTCACAAATCGTGACCTTAAATGCGAACACCAGTTTAAGGTCACAAATCGTGACCTTAAACAAGAGGCAAGGGCAACACCTAAAATACATGCCATATGCGTTCACGGAGCAAGGAATAGCTATGCTTTCAGCCGTGCTCAAAAGCGAAACCGCTATTGCCGTGAGCATTCGCATAATGGATGTGTTCGTTGCGATGCGTCGCTCGCTTGCCTCGCTTGCGCCTTTGCTGTCTCGTATCGAAGCCACGGAACGCCGTCAGTTGAAACAGGAAAATGCTCAAGTGCGCAATGAGGAAAGGTTCAAGTTGATTCTTGATGCGATGCAGGACAAGAAGTTCCCTCCGCAGAAGGTGTTTTTCGATGGACAGGTATATGATGCGTTTGAGCAGATGAAGAAGTTTGTGCGCATGGCGAAGTCAGAACTGATAGTCATCGACCCGTACTTCGACGATTCGGTTCTCGCGCTCGTCGCGCAGAAACGTCCTGAGGCGACGGTGCTCGTGGTGAAGAACTCACGCAAGAACCAGCTTCATGAAGTAGATGTGGCTCAGTTCAACGCGCAATATGGCGACACACTTACGGTTAAGGAATCGGACAAGTTCCACGACCGCTTCCTCATCATCGACAGGTCAACGCTCGTCCATGTCGGGGCATCGCTCAACCATCTTGGCAAGAAATGCTTTGCGTTCTCGTCGCTTGACAAGTCAAACATACCAGACATCCTATCGAAGCTCTAAAGTCATTGCGCCATGCTGATATAATCGTCTACACGCTGATGCCGATGCTGCCCTTAGAACCGCGAGCAATCGGCTTTCAGGAGTGACAACCCGCCATATCTCGTCTACTGTCCGTATTTTCCGCTCGGAGGTGGTGGAGGCGGACGGGCACGTGGCAATTTATCCTTTGGGCACCCCCAAAGGCGGGGAATTGCTTGAGGACTGATTTGTCCTATGTGATGTGTCTTGTCGCCTCTATTTCTTCACCGAACCTCGCGCGGTATAGTTTGCGGAGGTATCGCACGTTAGGGAATCCGCATGTGACCGCGACCTTTGGAACAGAAAGTGATGTCGTAAGCAGGCGCTTGCGGACCTCGTCGAGCCGAAGGCGCATGATTGCCTCTCCGAGCGTTTCGCTGTGATACTGCTTGAAGCGCATGTCAAGAAGTCGCCGTGAGACACGGAGGTGAGCGACGACGTCTGCGACCTTGAGGCCCTTTGCCGCATTGTCGGAGATGTATTGGAGCGCCGACTCGACGAGGTGCGCTGCGGGCGCGACGGCCCTCGTGGACTCTCGTTCTACGATTTTCATCGACTTCGAGCGGAAGATTTGTCGATGGACCTTCATTCTCCCGCCCATCATCCGTTGTAATAGCCGTGCGGCATTCACGCCCTCCTCTTCATGGTCAACGGCGACACTCGTAAGCGGTGGTCGCGACAACTCGTCGAGGAGGGTGTCATTGCCTATGCCAATGACGGACATGACGTCTGGGACGGCGATGCGTGCCGCGCGTGCGCAGGCAAGGACCTCTGCGCCTACGATGTCATTGGCAGCCAGGACTGCGGCTGGTTTTGCGAGTGTCTTAAGCCAACTGGAGAGGGCGCATCTGCGCGCAACATTTCCTTCGCCCGTCGGGCGTGTAAAGACGGAGATATCCTTCGCCAGATGCTTCAGTCTTGTTTTGAAGCCGCGGCAGTGTCCTCGTGACCATCCAGAGTCGAGCGGGTCTGCCACAAACGCATAGGAGCGGAACGTTCCGAGTGAAGTGAAATGCTCCGCCGCGAATGCTCCAATCCCTTCGTCGTCGCTCATCGACCATCCGACAGGAGAGTGTGTCGCCGCTAGTGTTTCGCGAGGCGACCCGAACACGACTACCGGCACAGGCGAATATACGAGGATCGATTCGAGGTCTGGCACACCCGTCTCGCAGATGATCGCACCTGAGATGCCGGTTTCGCCATCGCGTGCGAACGACTCTGCCGTGAGACGATCGGGCGAAGGGTCGAAATGCAGCGCCCAGTCATTACGCGTGTTTGCGTAGTATGAGACTCCCGCAAGAAACTGCCGTTGCGCGTTCCCGTACGGATGCATTGATACGAGGATGTTCTTCATGCGCACATTATAGCATGGTGTCGCGGGATGCGAGGCTATTTCCTTATTTTGCTGAAATGTCTTGCCTGATTTTTGCGTGGTTGAATGATATAATCATTGCCATGATGACACGGAGAGATTTTGCATGCTCGCTTGCGGCACTTGCTGCTTCCCCGGCATTTGCCGAAGAAGATTCGCCTCAGCTCGCGCATACGAAGAAGTGGTTCAAGGAGGCCCAGTTCGGCATGATGGCGCACTGGGGGCTCTACACGCTTCTCGGCGGGGAGTGGCGGGGAGCGTCGATAAAGCACAAATACGCGGAGCACATCATGAGTGTGGCGAAAATACCCCGCGCCGAATACGCCGCGCTCGCAAAGGCGTTCAATCCGGTTCTGTTCGATCCCAAAGACTGGATGAGGCGCGCGCGCGACGCCGGCATGAAGTATTTCGTGTTCACCTCCAAGCACCATGACGGCTTCGCCATGTATCGGTCGAAGGTGTCGAAGTACAATGTCGTCGACGCCACGCCGTTCAAGCGCGACGTCGTGGAGGAACTTGCCGAGGCGTGCCGCGCTGCCGGACTTAGATTCGGGCTTTACTATTCGCAGGACCTCGACTGGGACGAACCCGACGGAGGCGGGCTTAAGAACGAAGAGGGTGCGCGGCGCTGGGGCGGCAGGGATGTCAGGAACACGTGGGACTGGCCGAAAGACCGCGATTATGACTTCGGGAGATATTTCGAGCGCAAATGCAAGCCGCAGGTGAAGGAGATACTGACGCAGTACGGCGATCTTTGCCTCATATGGTTCGATGTACCGTCGACCATTTCGCGCGAGCAGTGTCTGGAGCTGCAGTCGATGGTCCGCGCATATCAGCCGGGATGTCTGATCAACGGACGGCTCGGCTACGGCATAGGCGATTATTCGACGCCCGGGGACAATATGATTGCAGACGGGAACGATGGGCTTTGCGAAACGGTCGGCACGATGAACGACTCGTGGGGGTACCGGCCGACAGACGTGAACTACAAGACGGTCGAGGAAATCAAGGCGATTAAATTAAGGTGCGCCGCAATCGGGTCGAATTACATGCTCAACATCGGCCCCGATCCGCTCGGCCGCATCCCGGCCAGGGGAGTGGAGATACTGGAGTCTATCAATAGGGAGAAGGAGGGGTAAGACATGTTTGGCGGAATGACAAAGGTGGCGGCAGCGGTTGTCGTCGGAGCGGTTTCTTCAGCAACAGCGCTCGCGGCTACGTGGTATGTGTCTCCGGCCGGAAGCGACGAGACAGGTGACGGCTCTGCGGAAAAACCAGTTGCCACCATTCCACGTGCAGTAGAGCTCTCCCGCTGCGCGGCTCATGGAGAGAAACGGGAGATTGTTGTCGCCGACGGAGAATACGCTGTCGCTGACACAATATTGATGGAGAAGCGCGATTCCGGTCTCGTGATCCGAGCGGCAAAGAAGGGGAAGACGCTACTATCCGGCTCTGCGAAGGTCTCGGGATGGAAGAAGGATGTCTCCGATGGGCGCTTTCTTGTCGCTGACTTTCCATTTGACATCAATCCCAATGCAGTTTACAGTCTTATCGTGAACGGAAAGTCCGCGAGTCTCGCGCTGTTCCCCGCAAAGGGATTGAAGCCATTGCCATATTTTGCGAGCAGTGAAGAAGTGTCGTCTGCCAACCACACAGTACTCCGCTACGATCGCAAGGCCTTGTCGTCGTCTGACACGTTCAAGCAGCTTGACCTTGCCTCGGTGCGTGTCGTCATACCGCAGGAGTGGGCGAAGAACCGCATGTTCATAGCGACAAACGACTGGCAGAACGGCGTGTTCCACCTCAAGGGTCGCACGAACATGCCGCTTGGCAGGTTCAACCAGGGCTACCGCATCTCCAATTCGCGGCAAGGGCTGACGGAGCCCGGTACGTGGATGTATGAGGGCTCGACTGGCAAGATACGCTACTGGCCACGCAAGGGAGAGACGGCGAAGAGTCTCGATGCCTCCGTCACGAGGCTTCAGAGTATATTTCGGCTCCTTGCCGACACGAAGAACGTCACGATTTCCGGCTTCGTCATAGAGGGGTGTGCGAAGTTGCCCGGAGCGGGATTGTACGCAAAGTCCGGCGCGGCGGCGGCGATTACGGGCCAGAAGCCAGTCGGCGTCAAGATCGTGGACTGTGTTATCAGGTACTGCGCAGGGAGCGGCGTATGCTTCTCGAAGCCGCGGAACTGCGAAGTAAGTCGCTGTGTCCTCCACGACTTGGGCGACCACGGCGTCCACTACGCGGACGGCGGTTCGGGGGGTGGTGTGTTCGACTGCGAGATATTCCGCCCCGGCTCTTCCGGTGCATATCTGCAGCTTCCGGGGGTGTCGCTTGTCGGCAACCACATTCACCACACGGGGCGGAGCGCGGCGACGCTTTGGACGACAGGCGGTGTCGTGGTCTCAAATGAGCTCGACCACACAATGCTTTCGAGTCGCGACGGCGGCGCGATATACGGTGCGATGAATGATTCGCTTTTCGAGGGCAATTACTGCCACGACAGCGGGGACTGGCCGGGGCTCTACAACGACGAGGGCGGGCGGAACACTGTGTATCGCGGCAACCGCTTCGAGCGTTGCTGGTGGCCGATACACATGCACGACTGCCGGAATATCGTAGTCACGAATAACTTGATGGCGTGCGACAAGCCGATGCGATTCTCTTTCCAGGGCTCCGCGAACTGCGTATTCAGGGACAACCTGGTCCGCGCACCGAAGAAAATTGACTCTGATCCGTATGTCGGCAACTGCGCCGTATGGGAGAACATTGTCGAGACGGGCAGTTTCAAGAGTGGCTGGAAGAGACTGGGCGTCGTGAAACTCACCAAGGGGATTGCGCTGCCGAAGTCGCCGCGCATTGCCCTGTTCGTACCGAAGGCAGCTGATGCGGAAGCCAAGGCGTTTGAAGCCAAGGACATTCCCTTCCCTTGGAAGAATCGTGGTGTCATCGACCGCGACGAAACCGGACGCGAAAGCCCTGGCTGTCCGGGCGGTGCCGTATTTTTTGCCTGGGACGAGGTGAACCTCTATGTAAAAGCTCTTTACGAATACAACAAATTCATGAACTACAAGGGCGCTCGCACGATTGGCCCAGGACCCTGGGGAATGAGCGATGGGCTCAAGTTTGTTTTCGAAGGTTTCGATGTTACGGTGTTTCTGGACGGAACGGTTGTCTCGTCAGATCCGTCTCTCAAATTTGGCCCAGAGAACTTGGTTGTGAAGTCGCATGGTGGCTGTGGTGCGGGAGGATGGTCGATGCGTTTTGCCGTGCCGCTTGCTAAGTTCAGGTTGGACGGCAAAAAGATCGGGGCGCTCGTTGGCAGGAAGATTCCTTTCGACACTGTGTTTTACAATGTGGAATACGATGAGACACGCTACTACGAAGGCCCGTCGAAAGGCGATAGGACGGCGGGATCGATAATTCTTCTTGAAAAGCAGCCCGATGCAGCAAGGAAGTGATCTTTATTGTGGTGAGATCCCCGCTTTCCTGATTTTTCCAGATTCTATTGCCGTCGATTTCGGGGTGTTCACTGGACAGATCATGGTTTCTTTTTGTAACATTGGCGGCAAAGGAGATATTCTGCGATATGAAAAAGACGACAAGTTGTTTTGTGGCCGCGCTTCTTTCCTCTGCGGCATTTGCGAACACCGCGACCTATTATGTCGCGATGGACGGCGATGACAGCGCTGCGGGAACTGCGGACGCGCCGCTGCTCTCGGTCCTGACCGCCGTGACGCGTGCCAACGAGTCCATTGACGGCGGAGACGACTCTGCCACTATTCATGTCGCACCGGGCACATATGACCTAACATCGGAAGAGAGTTACATAATGCTCACTAAAGCTGTCGCTATTGTGGGCAATCCGGACAATCCAGCACAAGTCGAAATCCTCAACAACTCCACTTCGCATCGTGCAGTCTATCTCGAGCATGCCTCGTCCGCGCTAAAGGGCCTGACAATCAAGCGCACTTCCGGGACGTGGGATCCGTCGGACGGGTCAGGCGGCGGTCTCGTTAATATGGAAAATGGCATCATCGAAGACTGCGTCATTCAAGGCGGATCCCTTGGCTCCTCAAATTCGACAATTAACCAACAAGGGGGTAATGTTTATATGGCCGGAGGCATTATTCGACGCTGCAAGATACTGGACGGCTATGCGAGAATTAAGAATGCCAGCAGTTATAAAGACAATGTTGCAGTTGGTAACATTATCGTCCGGGGCGTTACTGGAGTCATCCCCGTCGTCGAAAACAGCCTGATTTCCGGCGGTTATGGTTACGGATTCGTCAGTTCGGACGTCACTTGTCGGAAGAAGGCAGGTAATCTATATCTTTACGGCAGTTGCCGCATTGTAAACTGTACTATCATCAATGGTTTAGGCAACGGCGTTGGAGGGGTTGCTATTTGCTACAATCCCGACTATGCCGACTGTAAGGTTGTCAACTGTGTCATGTACAACAATAGTGGATCAGCCAATTATCTGCACAAAGACTGTGGTTCGAACAGCGCCAACATCAATGGCTTTTTTGTAAACTGCGCGATCGGCAATGCTGCCAAACCGAACGACACATGCATCGGAGTCGACGCGGCGGCGTTCGAGAACTTTTCTGGCGGTGACTACCGGCCCCTCAAGGATGCTTCGTCTCTGATTGATGCCGGAACGTCGAGAGGCGACTATAAATCGGTTTACGGTGCTACGTCGGACACCGACCTTGCCGGTGGTTCGCGCTTCGGCGGGCGCAACCTCGACATCGGCTGCTATGAACGCGTGAAATACGGCTTCATCATCACCGTGCAGTAGCTGAAAAACAAGATGGCGATCAGCAGAAGGCTTTTCTTGGAAAGTGCGTCGTTTGCGGCGCTTTCCGGCGTGGCGGGATGTCGGCTTGCGGGCGGTTGGGGCTGTAGAATGTCCGGCGAGCCGGACGTCAGGTTTGGAGTTGTGAGCGATGTCCATCTGCGGACGCCTGGCGACGAGGACACGCTTGTCAAGGCGTTTCAATACTTCCGCGACCAAGGAGTCGATGCAGTGCTTCTCGCCGGTGACATCGCCGACACTGGGCTCATTAGCGAACTCAGGCGCTGCGCAGATGCGTGGAAACGCGTGTTTCCCTGCAACTGCGGTAAGGACGGACGACATGTCGAAAAACTCTTCATCTACGGCAACCACGACATCTGGGCCTCCATACACATAATAAGGAAGAATCCCGATCTTGCGCGCCAGGATGCAATCGCCTATGATGATGCGCGTCCGGCGAGGGTCTGGGAGGAGGTTTTCGAGGAACCCTATTCCGACTTTTGGATAAAGCATGTCAAGGGCTATGCCTTCATTGGCGCACACTGGACCAAAAAGGACCAGTTTGACGGCCTGGCCGACTATTTGCGTTCGCATGCCGGTGAGATTGACACCTCCAAGCCGTTCTTCTATACGCAGCATTCTCATCCCAAGGATACCTGCATAGGATCTTGGGCTTGGGGGCGCGACAACGGCGCGTCCACCCGTGCGCTTGCTGCATACCCAAACGCTGTCGCCTTTTCTGGGCATAGCCACTATCCGCTGACCGATGAGCGTTCGGTCTGGCAGGAGTCGTTCACGTCAATCAATGCCGCTTCGCTGCGCTACATTTCCGTGGGATATTCTCTTCGCGAAAACTTCGGCGGAAACAGCCACGGTTTCCGAGGTGAGACTCGCAAACACCTCATGGAGCAGCCCAAGACCGGCGACAGTCGACATGGCATGCTTGTGTCGGTCTATGGCGGAGAACTGGCAATTGAGCGCCGCGATTTCCTCGCGAACGCGTCGCTCGGAGAGGACTGGCTTATTTCTGTTCCGCCGAAGGGTAACCAGTCATTTCGCGCGCGCGCCGCGCGTCGCCGTCCGCCTCAGTTCGCGCCGGACGCGAAGCTCTTAGTTCGTCTGGACGGGGAAAAACGTCTTGTGCTGGACTTCCCGGCCGCGAAGACCATCGACGGCCGCCGTGTGTTCGAATACGAAGCAACCGCGACGCTCGTTGAGGACGAAGTTGATATTGTGCAAGTGCAGCGGCGCGTGATGGCGCCAGACTTCTACAAGCCAGAGACGCAAGGCGGTGCTCCGGGGTCGTGCGTTATTTCCCTTGACGAGATTCCGACGAAGGGTCATACCGTATTCTCGATTCGGCCTGTCGACTGCTATGGCATTAAGGGTGCGCCGTTGTCCTTTTCCGTTGACACCACTATGTTCATGTCATGAGCCAGGTTGACTATGACATCGTTAAACGAATAGCACGTGCGCGGCTGGCCGTGTGCATGGTTTTGCAGCTCGTCATGTTTTCCGCAGCGGACGCTGCCGAGACGTCCGTTGTGCCGATAGGCGAGCGCTCGCGAGAGGAGATCGTCTCGTTCTTCACGGAGAACGAATTCGGCCGTCGTCCGGCGGATGCCGAAAGGCCGTTGCTCGACCTGCGATTCGAGAGAACGGACGACGACGCTCCGCTGTTGGGCGGTACCGTTATGCGCAGGAGGAGTCGCGTAGTCTACGCCGGGCCGTATGCGACAAACTCCTTCCCCGTCACGGTGTTTATACCGACGGATGTAAAGGAGCCAGCCCCGGCTTTTCTTCTTGTCTGCCAGCGCCGGGAGGGTTTCGACGACTGTCTTGGGGATGCGGATGACTATTTCCCCGTCGGCGAAATCGTCCGCCGCGGATTCGCTGCCGCCGTCTTTCGCACGTGGGACGTAGCGCCAGACTTCAACACCGGCAACACACATGGTGTATTTACGGCGTTCGAGAGGCCTGGTCCATATCGTGACAACCGGCTATGGGGGACTCTGTCGGCGTGGGCGTGGGGCGCGAGCCGTGCACTTGATCTCATTGAGACGATGCCCGATGTCGATGCATCGAAGGTCGCCGTCGTAGGTCATTCGCGCGGCGGGAAGGCCGCGTTATGGGCTGCGGTGACTGACACGCGCTTTGCAATGGCCTGCGTCAATGGCTCGGGCTGCGCGGGCGCCAAGCTAAACCATATAGATCTTCCGAAGTCCGAGCACATCGCGCAGATTGCGCGGACATTCCCATACTGGTTCTGTTCCGACTACATTCTTTGGGCGAACCGCGAGAAGGAGATGCCGTTTGACCAGCACGAGCTTCTTTCGTGCATTGCACCGCGACTTCTCGCGGTCGGCTCTGGCAGCAAAGACGTCTGGGCAGGGCCCGATGGCGAGCGCATGGCGACAGAGCTCGCTCGCGCCGCATGGGCAGATGCTTCCCGCGTCTCGTACCACTGCCACGACGGGGGGCATGACCTTGGGCTTGTCGACTGGGATGCCTACCTTTCTCACGCTGAAAGGTTCTGGAAGCGCACGGATGAAATTGCGAAGTGGCTTCCGGCGGAGCCGAAGGCGGACGGCGCGAGGATCGGCGACCGCGCGGCATGGGGGCGGCTCGCCGCGATGCCGAAACGCGCAATAGTCGTCTGCGACCAGCTGAAGCAGACGATCGATATCTATGATGCATCGGGTTCCAACGTCTGGCGTTGGACGGCGTCCGGCGATCCTGGCATCGCAAAGAGCCACAGGTCGGCATTTGCCAATAATGTCGCCGAGTGCAAGAGCTTCGACGGCGGCAGGAAGATCGGCATGGTCTCCTGCGGCGGACGCTGGGCCATTATTGACCGCGCGACATGCCGCATAGAGGCGTGGGGAGTCAATGGCGGATGGGGCCATTCTATCGAGCGCGTTGGAAAGAACGTCGTCGCGGTCGTGTCCACCGGCGGCAAGGGCGGCAACTCTCTCTTTCTCTTCGATATCTCCGGTGATGCGGCCATGAATCCGTCAAGGCAGAAGAAATCTGTCCTCAAATTTGATTCGCCGCATGGGCTCCACTGGGACGGGAAGAAGCTCTGGGTTGTTGACACGCCCGGGTTGCACCGCTGCGCCGTCAAGCGCGGCAAGGACGGGGAGCCGGTCGCAGAAGTGGAGCGGTCGTGGCTTTTTGCGTCGTTGGGTGTCATTCACGGACACGATCTGAGGCCTGTCCCTGGATCGTCGCTCCTTGCGCTTACTACGCACGAGAAGGTGCTGTTCTTCGATCTGAAAAAGGAGCGGTGGCGGGAAGAACTGTTCATCGAACGTGCGGATGTCAAGGCGTTCGATCCGGCCCCAGATGGCAGAAACTTTCTCGTGACGACGGCAAAGACGAAATGGTGGACGGACTCGCTTGAGCTTTGCGTTGTTGACCGAAAGGGCGGGGGGGCGACTTTCCGCCCGTGCCGAGTCATCCCTGGCGCCAGAATATACAAAGCGCGGTGGGCTGAATGACCGCTAAAACCCGATTACCCGATTTCTTCGTGAAGAATTACTGCGAAGTGAAGATGCGGTATGATTTTGACATGTTGGAATCGGTTGAAATGTGGGTTTTCCCGTCGATGATTTCGAGAGAGATTGTGAACACCGCAGGCGAACGGATGAACCGTATCTGCGCCGAGAAATGGTTGGGTGCGCTCCATGCGCCGGCCGCCGCGACGGGCTGGAGTCCGCCTGGAATCCTGTGCAGCGTATCGGCATGATCGGGTTCGGCCTGCATTTCGCCGCGCATCCACTCGCTTTCGCCAACGCGGATTCGCCAATTGCCGAATGTGTTACAGACAACGAGTTCTCGAGTTGCCGCGTCATAGGAGACTGAGGCAAGGCCAAAGCCGTTTGTTCCGACGGCGCAGCTCTTCGCGAATGCAGCTACAGCGGCACAATCGGGCTTAGCCGTGCCCTCGGGCAGAGGGAGGACGAGCGTGGAGGAGCGCTCCCGAAGCTGCCTGAGCGCGATTACGTCTTCGGGAAGCGGTCCATCCGAAAGTGCCGGCAGGATTGTATCGTAGAACGCGTTGAGAGACGGCTTGTTGGAGCCGCGTCCGCCGGCATTGCTGACGAAGACTATGTCGTTGTTCGGCAGAATGGCTCCAATCTGGCCGAAGGCTCCGCAGAGTCGGAACGATTCGTGGCGGCCCATCCAGAGCTGGTAGCCGTAGCCCACCTGCCAGTCGTCGGGTTCGGACGGCGTAGTTGAGTTGTCTGCGACGCCTGCATGAAGTGCAAGAACGGGATCCGTCACCTGACCGTAAGGCGTCTGGCAGCTCGTCGCCTGCTTGACCCACCATAGCGGCAGCAGGCGCTCGCCGTGCCACCGGCCGCCGTCGAGTAAAAGAAGGCATATCTTGGCGAGGTCTTCGGTGCGCATCTCAAGCCCTGAGCCGCCTGCGACAGTGTTGTCGCGCTGACGGGACCAGAAAAGATCGTCGATGCCGAGCTTGTCGAATAGACGGGGGCGCAGATACGCTATCAGGTCTTCTGCTCCTGTCACCTTTCGGTGTATCTGGGCGAGCATAGCAGTGTTGCCCGACATGTAGCGGAATAGCATCCCCGGCGGATTGCCAATCGGCGCCTTGAAAAATTCGCGCGGAGCCTCGCCCGGTGCGGCGGCGAGCATGGCGTCGAAGGTGTCGTGCTTCTGTCCGCTTGCCATCGACATCAGGTCGCGCACGCGCATTTCGTGCACTTCTTCGTCTGCGTCTGCCGGAACACAGTCCGGGAAGAACCACGCCACTCTGTCGTTCAGCATCATCTTGCGGTCATTGACCGCGTAGCCGATACCCATCGAGACGAACGACTTTGAGATGGAGAACAGCGCATGCGGAGTCGTCGCGTCGAAGGGCGCCCACCAGCCCTCGGCCACAACCTTCCCGTGTCTTATCAGCATGTAGCTGTGCACCATCCCATGCTGTGCCTCAAGCCGATCGATCAGCTTCAGTACGGCAGCGCTCGGTATGCCCTGCGATTCTGGTGTTGCGCGCGGAAGCGGTTCTGCGCATGCCTGCGACGTTGCCAGAAAGGATGCAAGAAGGACAATGGCTACGGTAGACTTTGGCAAGGTTGTCTTTTCCATGGAGTGTATGCGTTGATTTTCCGCGACCCGCCAGCCAGAAGCCAGTGCAATGCCCATTGCTTAGCTTAATCTGGCAAGTGCGCTCTTGTCTTAATTGGTAGTATAGCAGATTATGATTTAGCTTGTAAAGCCGACTTCAGCGGATGTGTGCTTTGCCAGAGTAAACGCAATTTTAGATTTTGTTTAGTTGGTCAAAGGTGAAGGTTGAGGGATTGATTGAAGTGGATAGAGGATTCCCCATCCTCCTACCCTCCCTAGGGAGGGACTTGCGTTTACTTTGGCAATGGGCTTCGGGCGGGTGGCTCGCCCCGTCGAACGCGTCGACTCAGCGCTTCGCGCTCTCGCCGCTCGGGATTCGCGACACTACCCGAAGCGCGCCGCAGTGCGGGCCGC
>CACYNF010000078.1 GCA_902775595.1 uncultured bacterium
GCGGTCTGTGTGATCTTCTTGCTCATACGGTGTTCCCCCTTATCGTTTGATAAACTTTCTGTCCTTGTCCGGCAGTCCGCTCTCGTCGGAGAGAAAGCGCTCGGCGCGCATGTGCAGGTCGAACTTCTCCCGCAGCGCGGCGATCTGCCCCATCATGGGCGAGGCGTGGTGCGCGTCGATCGCGGCCTGATCCCGCCACTGGTCGATGAGCAGCACGGTCTCGGGATCGTCCATCGGGAAAAAGTACTCATAGCGCAGGTTGCCCTCCTCGGCCCGGATGGCCGAGACGACGCCGCTGCGGACCATCTCCTCCGCAAAGGCGCGGGCGCTCCCCTGTTCGCCGGTATAATAGAGATTGACCGTGATCATGACAGTCCTCCCAGTAAGGTCTGAATAAAGGTGCGGGCCATCTCATAGCTGCTCATATAGACGTAGACGATCCCGGCCTCCCGCATCGCCTCGCGCTGCTTGTCCGTCACCACGGTATAGGGATACAGGCCGTAGACAAAAGGCAGGAAGGCATACAGGAAGGTCCGGCGCCCCTCCTCTCCCAGGCTGGGGACAAACTTCTCGAGGCAGCGGTCCAGCGCGGCGTTCGACTTGCCGTAGGCGGCCTTGAAGTCCACCAGGCGCTCCATGCGGGAATTGGCCTCCATGTCATAGAGGTTCATGCTCAAGAGCTTGAGCATCAGCGGCCGGTTTTCCAGCGCGCGGGCGAGCTCCTTGTAGCGGAAGCAGAACCGGGCGTGGTCGTTGACGAGTCCCACGGACTGCATGAATGCATATACCGTCACCGAACCGAGGAACTTGAAGCCGCGCAACTTGAGTTCGGCTGCGATTCGGTCCGAAAGCTCTGTACGCGCTGGCGCGGTCCATTCATCGGACTTCGCGTTGTCGGGATTATGAAGCGTCTTGCCGTCCGTGAACGCCCAGAGCCACTTCGAGAACGTGCCGCATTCACGGCGGAGCGCGATAAAGCACTGCGCGTCGTGGATGATTGCGTCGATCTTGCGCCGTGAGCGGATCATCCCCGGCACGGCGAGGATGCGCGCGATGTCGCGCTCGCCGTAGCGTGCGATCTTCTCGAAGTCAAACCGCTCAAAGGCGACGCGGAACGCCGCACGCTTCTGGATGATCGTGTCCCAGCTAAGGCCGCACTGCAGCACCTCGTACATCAGGTACTCGAAGAGCCTGCGGTCGTTTCGGCACGGCGTCCCCCACTCCTTGTCGTGGTACGCGCGCTCGAGGTCGTTCAACTCGAAATATGGGCAGCGGATTTTCTTTTTCATAACGCCTCAATCTCATTTCTCTATCAGTCTTCCGATCGCCCGGCCAAAACGTTCATATCCATGTTTTCCTGCTCGATCCATCCGCGCTCCATGGCGATGCGAAGCGAAAAAGCATGCACGAAATCTGGATGCGTCGCGAGATAGGCGTCCCAACGGCTGTGCGTCTGTGGCGAGACCGGGCGGCGCGGGAACGCTTCGTCCGCGGCGAGTTCGTCCGCGATGACGCGCCGGACGGTTATGGCCTTTGAAATCCGATCTGCGATGATGAAGCCGTCAAGATCGCCGTCTCCGGCATGATCCACCGTCACCCCCTGCTCCGCGAACAGCTCCAGCAGCCGGATGACGGCGGAATTGGGATACCCTTCCGTGTAGAGGCACGGCACCTTCTCACGAACAAGCGTTTCAAACGGCGCGGCGTTCTCGCTTGTGACGATTTGACGCACGTCCAAACGCACGTTGCGGATGCGCATGACCGTCTGGCGCGGCAACTGCACGGCGAGTCCCAGACGGAACATCTCCGCCGGATACGCAAACGATTCGCCCGTGTCGAGCGTGAACGAGAGCGGCGCAAATACGGTCGCGAAGCTCGTAAAAGGATTCTCTTCGATGCCGAACCGAGCGGACGCCTCACGCCCGCATTCATCCGCATCCATTCCGGTAACGGCGCAAAGAACGCGCTCGAACACCACGCGCCGCGTTCCAGTACGCAGCGATTTGCTGTCGCCGAGAATATCGGCACCCAATTGAGAAAGCGTGACCAGAGGCATATTTGCGTCATTCGAAATGCGGCGAGCAGCCCACTCGAGCATTCGCACGAAATCGTGAACCGCCCCTTTGCCGCGTCGCAGAAAACGCACGACCGTCGCGTCTGACTTCAACGTTTCGACCACATCGGCGTCGGCGACCAAACTAGCGCGGCGAAAAGCTTCCTCACCGGAATCGCTTGCCACTTCCTTCTTTGCAAAAACGGCGCAAACTTTCTCCCACCCGGCTGGATCGCGGCGTTCAGGCGGGATGCGGAACACGGCCTTGCGTCCCTTCTGATAGGCGGCGACGCCAAGAATACGCCCGACTTCTGCGATGGCTTCCCATTCTTCAGGCGTTGCCGGAACTTCGATCTCGGACGGCAACAGCCACTCGCCAGCGATTCGCCGCACGAGCTTCCGCGCAAGCCCCCTGATGCGCCTGTCACCGCACAATTCCGTGTCAAGACGCATTGCCGCCCTCCTTGGCGTCCACGCCAACCGAAGTAAATTCCGGCGTATCCGACCTGCCCGGTGCCGGCGCAGAGAACAAGTCGCCCTGCTTGGCGGTGATGTCCTGCGTGTAGTGGTAGAGATGCACGTCGAACTTCTCGTCCTTGACGACGAAGAGCGACGTTGTGCGCGGCAGTTCCTTCTTCACGCCGTCCTGGTCCGGCGACGCCACGAAAAGCTGAAGCCCCAGATCATTCGCGAAGGACAGGAGCTGGTCCCGTCGCGCCGCATCGATTCCGTAGAACGCCTCGTCGAAGAGGAGCGGCTGGAGACGCAGCGACTGGTTGCCCGTGCGCCCCTGGTAGAGAAACGCCGCGACGGTGAGGATCAGGAGATAGTTCGGTACGGCCTGCTCGCCGCCGGATCCGACTGCTTTCACGGAGCGATCGATGATCTTCCCCTCGTTGTCGCGCGTCACCATCTTCAGCTGGAATTCGTACCAGTGGCGGTAGTCAAACATCTCCGGTATCTCGCCCGGCTGAGCGGAGAGGATCGCGTCCCTGTGGGTCTCCACGAAATCGGAAATCTCCTCGCCGTCCTCGCCCGCGCCGTATGCGCTGAACTTGCGGATGAGCGCCAGCAGCGATTCATACTCGGGGACGGGCTTCAACCCGAACGAATACCGGCTCGAACCGAAGAACCGGTCCTTCAGCATTCTGTTCACCCGCACCGAAAGTTGCGTGAGCCGCTGGTCGTCCTCGTAGAGCTTGCGCAGGACCTCGGAGACGAAAATGTCGCGGAACAAGCGCTGCGTCTGCTCGTTGATGACGCCCCTCTGCGCCTCGTAGTCCGCGTTTTCCTTCTCCAGAACCACATCGATGGCCTCGCCGCGCTGATCGACGAGCGAACACTCCGCCGCATCGAATTGGAACGCATAGTCGAATCCAATCGGCTCGCAGATGTCGCGCCGCAGCGTGGTCTCGCCTTCCGTCTCCTTGCGCTTCGACTCCTCGACAAACGCCGCAAGCGACTCTTTCGAGGCACCCGCCTCGCCCAGCCGTTCATGCGCAAGCGCGGCGATTCCGGGCAACTGTTTCTCCGCCGCGGTACGGCTCGCCTCCGCAATCCGCTGGCGTTCCCGCGATGCGACAAGCCCCAAGTCGATATTCACGACCCGCTGGCTTTTAGCCCCGATGTCACGATCCACAAACGAGATCTTTGCCTCGATCTCGCGGATTCGGTTCTCGACAGACCTGATACGCCTTTCGAGCGTCGCGCTTACGCCTTCGTTAGCCATCTTGAGGCGGACAGACTCAAGCTGCTCTTTCGCGCGCGCGAGCCTGTTGCGCGCTTCTTCTGCAACCATCGCCGCCCCTGCCGCGTTCTCTTCGCGGAACATCTGCTCCTGCCGGAGGTGCCGTACCCTTTCGCGTCCTTCCTGCCACCACGCCCGCAGACCGTCCACGGCCGATGCGATTTCGCGCATGTGCGTGCGCGCCGCTTCCGCCTCGCGCACACGCCGCGCCGCCGCATCGCGCGACTTCTCGGCGGCGGATAGTTCGTCGCGCTTCATGCGAACGCGACGAGCCTGTTCGTCGCGGCGCTGCTTGGCTCCAAGGAGGCGCGGCTTCACGTTGGCGAGCGGCTGCTCGCGTCCGCGAAACGCGACCACCTTCGTCTCGACCTCGTCAAGGACGCGCAGTCCGCCGCGTGCCGCGAGCGCCGCCTTGAGCGCCAGCACCGCATCGGAGTTCGATTCCGCGACATCTATGTAGCGCGCAACCCATTCCGTTTCGGATGGCACGTCTAAGTCTTCCGTCCGCACGAAGATTGACTGCTCACGGTGATTGCGGAAGAACTCCATTCGCACGGCGTCCGCCTCGTCCTGCGGCACAAGCCACGTTCCGAGAAGTGCGTCGCCAACGACCTGCTCGAAAGCGGCGACTTCCGCAGACTTCAATCCGGCGCGCGGCTCGACATGGAGATAGAGCGGCACGGCCTTGAAGAGATGTTCCGCCACGGCAGTTCGCGCCTCTGCGAAACCGGGAACTTCCGGCTCCGGTTCCGCCTGCGCCTCAAGTGCCGCGAGCTCCTTCCCAATCCGAGATACTTCCGCATCGGCCCTCTCGGCTTCGTCCGTACACGCACGAACCGCGCCAGCCGCGTCATCGCAGGCCGACTCGACCGCAGAGCGTACAGCATCCGTTTCCATCGCCGACTCTTCCGGCGCGTCTGCTTTCGCGGCGGCATCAAGCGCGGAAACAAGCGGCATGACGGAAACGGGCGCGTCCTGTCCGAGCCTATGAAGTTCCACGGCACGTTTCGCAGCACTTGCGGCAAGTGCGCGGTGCGATTCAGCAACGCGCTCCGCCACATCCTGCAACGCTTCGGATGCCTTGCGCCGCGCGTCATCCTTGGCACGGCACTCCCCTTCCAGCGCGGCGGCTTCCTGTGCGAGCTGCTTTTCGCGCTGAAGGAGACCGGAAGCGTCCTTCGCCTTCAGGTCCTGGAGTTCCGCATGCCGGGCGTCGCGGTCGCGTTTAAGGGCGTCAAGGTCGCCGTTGGCAACATTGATTTCAGCAACAACTTTCGTCCGCTCTTCATCAAGTTCACGCTCCTTTGCAGCGGCCTCGGAGAAATCGATGTCCGCCCGTCTCCATGCCGCGCAGACGAGGCTCTCCTTCGTCCGCAGGAGCGCATCGCGTCCGCGCTTGAGCTTGCGGAGAAATCCAAGGCGCGTCTCGATGCGGTCGAGGCGTTCGCGGCTCTCGTCGATGGATCTAAGCCCGTCGACAAGACCGGTGAACGTCTCGCGATTCGGCTCTTCAAGCAGCTGGCGGAAAAGCTCGTTGAGGTTCCCCGCCTTAGACGCGATTTCGCGGTACGCCTTGCCGGTCGCGAGAATGCGGCAGACGTTGCGGTATGTTTCGACATCGTCGAAGAAACGCTCCGCAACGGCTGTCGCGTACTGCCCGATCTTCACGAAGTAGCGCCCGGCGGGAAGCGCCTTCAGGCGCTTTGCGAACTCGTCGCGAAAGGCCGCACGGCGCTGCGTCTTGCCGTCGTGCGAATCCTCGATCATCAGCGGCAGGTCGGCAACGGGAGCGTCCGCCATGCCGCCCCAGCTGTCATAGGCATCGTCCATGCTAGTCGCCGAAAGACCAACGCAAATCGACACCGTCCGGCCCGTTTCAAGCGACGCCAGTTCAAGGGCTGCGTATGAAATGCCGCCGTCCTTGTTCATGGGGCCGCCCGCCTCGACGTTGTAGCGCATCACGACGCCCTGCACCTTGCGTCCGCCTGCGTTCTTCGCCCCTGCGACGCGCGCGGCGGAGTTGAACTCGATGTCGCCTGCGGAAAGCACATAGTGGATCGCGTCAAGGAGGGTCGTCTTGCCGGAGCCATTGTCGCCAAGCAGGAACAAGTGCCCTCCGCCCGGCAGATCCACGATCCCCGTTCCCAGATTGTGGAAGTTCACGAAGCGAATCTTTGTAATCCTGAACGAATCTCTGCGTATTGGCATTTTACTCACCCTCCACGTTCCTGTTTGTTACATCAACCTCAGGTGCCGTCGCCACGCTGGACGCTAGGCGCTCGCCCTTGTAGAGCCAGAGGGCGGGGAGGCATTCGTAGATCGTGTCGCCGCTTTCGCCGTCGTCGTCGCCACGCGGCAGCTCGCGCAGGAACCGGTACTTGAGGAGCGTCGGCATAATGGCGCGGACGACCCGCCGCACCTGTTCGTCGGTGTAGTAGTCCGTCCGCTCTGGGAACACCTCGCGGAACCTGCCGCCCGCGAAATTGAGAAACGTCCCGAAAAGGAAGCGGAGATTCTCCTTGTCGTCCGTCGAGACCGCCTGCTCCTGCAGCTCGCGCTCGAAGAACTCCAGCAGAAGAAGAAACGCCACGCACTCGTCGCGTTTCGTGAAGTTGAACATGTCGCGGTTCGTTTCCGTCACCTTCTCGTTGTACCACGCCGGCTTGTAGAGGCGTGCGCACTTGTACTCGACAATCAGTTCCCAGCCGTAGAACTTCTTGAAGAATCCTGCGAAGGCCCGCTTGTATTTCGAGAGGAAGAGAAAGAGCGACAGGTCGTCGTCTCGGTAGAAGTACGGTGCCTCCAGAAGGATGTTCAGAATCTTCTGCACCTTCTGTTCGCTCTGTCCGCTTTCAGACATGATTTCCTCAAGCTTCGATTCTTTCATACTCATCGTATCTCTCCTGTCTGCGAAAGTTCAAGTTCCTCGAATTCAAGGCGGCGCTCGTCCAGATGGAGCGCTACCTCTTTGCCGACAACAACGCTCCCCTTCACGCCGATCCGCGCCGCGCGTGCGCCGCGTCCGAGTATCGTGCTCCGCGCAAGCTCGATGACCTTGCGGAAATCGCCGTCCTCCTGCATCGGACAGGACGACAGCCGGACGCTCTCGCCGTGGTTCGCCGGCTTGAGCCCACGCGCGACGAGCCAGGCTTCCAGATCGCGGAGGCGAGCCTCGTCCATGGACGTCGCGCGCGGCGCGCCCGGTGCGTCCGTCCGCTCGTCAATCCACGCCTTCGTCCGCTCGGCGACACCGCTCTTGGCAAAATTCGGCTGAGGCGGGCGCGACTTGACGCCCGGGCGGATGTGCATGTCGCCGAACATCGCCGCCGGCTGGAGAAGCGCGCGAAACCATGCGCTCGGCACGACATCCTCCGGCAGCCGCGCAAATTCCGCGATCCGCGCCCCGACGTCCTCCAGCCGCCTGTTGCGGCGCTCCAGTTCGCGGAGGCGGGCGCTGAGCTTCTTCCAGACGTTGCGCGCGGAATCCGACACGCGGCGCATCAGCTCCTGCAGCTTGCCGTCCGTACCGTAGAAGCGCATGAGCATGTCGAGGACATCGCGCGGCGCGGGGATGCGTCCGCTCACGATGTGGCGCATCTTTCCGGACTCCTCGCGGAACACGGCCTCGCAGCGGGCCAGGCGTTCAAGCTGTCGCGGCGTGCGCAGCTTGTCGATCTCGGGGACGATCTCCTGGCGGAGGCGTCCGATGCGGTTCATGAACCGGTCTCGGAAGAGCGTCAGCTCATCGATGACCTCGCGCGCCTCGCCGATGTCGTAGGCGGAGCGGGTGAAGTCGTCGAGGTGCTTGTCGAGCTTCTGGAGGCTCGCCGCGACCTCGTCGGTCAGGTCGTCCGCGCGCTGTATGCCGTACATCACGTCGCGCGCGGCGTTCGCGTCCACCTCGCCGCCCTTCATGCGGTTCAGCGTGCGCTGCATCTCGCCGAGCGCGGACTTGAGCGAGCCGAGGAGGTTGTCCGTGGCGACGGCACGCGGATTGAGCTCCTCCTCGCGACGGGCGCGCAGCCATTCGACGAGCGACGCCGCGTCGTCGCAGATGCGGAAGCGGAACTTGCGGCGACGGTTGTCGCGGTATCCCCTCACGCGCATCTTCTCGATGCGCCGCTCGACCAGTTTCCAGTCCTCTAGCTGCTTGAGGTCGGCATTGAACTCGTCGATCTGGCGCTGAGACGGCGATTCGCCGAGAACGGCATCCCTCACGTCCTCGAACAGCGGCTCGAACTCGTGTCCCGCGCGAAAGTCGGCCAAAGCGGAAAGAATGGCCACGTAGAACGGCGCATTCTCGCTCGCGAGGACGTTGCCGACGGAGAGCGTCCGCCCCGCGATCAGCACGGACGCACGCTCCTGCGCCTCGGAGCGCGCCCGCACCGGGCTGGCGTCGTATGCGGCAGCCGAAAACAAGTCGTCGCCGTGTGTTTTCACATCAATGCCCATGCGCTCACCTTTCTGCCGAGGAAAATGCATCTGCGGCCTCTTGCGCCATCAACGCGCGAATCAAGAATTTCAGCCAATGCTTTATCTTGCGTGTCTCTCATGCATTGACCTTGAGCCATTCCCTGAAGAATGGGTTTGAGAACGTGTACTCGGTGCGGTTTTGGCAGATGAGGCGCGACGCGACAAGGCTATTGAGCGCCCGCTTGATGGCGCCGGGGCTTGCAATGCGGACGCTGTCCATGAACTCAGACGTGAACACGCGCGCGGATTCCATCTGCGCCAACCCCCTGAGGACGGTCAGCTGGTTGGGCGTCAAGTCGGCTATGGCATTCTCGAAACCGTTTTTCTCCCTTGCAAATACGACAGCCAATGCCGTCGGCAAATCGTCTGCGGATACCGACGCGCCTTCACTGGTCACGCTCCACAGCGCGTCGCACAATTCCTGCACGTCGCCCGAAACACCGTCCGCAAACTTTATCAAGGATCGGGCGACATCTGCGGCGATTTCACATCCGCCCTTTCTAAATCGGGAAACGATAAACCGAACGAACGCCGCCTCGTTAATCGGCGGCACCTCGAAAGGCAGCGCGGACTTGAAGAACGGACTGTCATAATGCGTGAAAATCCGAAGCATGTCATTTCTGGAACTCCCGAGGTAGAAATACGGCGTATCCGCCTGAAACTGGATCGTTCCGCGCATCTCCGCAAGTATCTTCGCCGAATCCTCGAGCTTGAGCAAATCCTGAAACTCGTCCATGACAACGCACAATCCACCGTCCTCGGCCAGTTTCTTCACGGTTGCCATGACGGCACCAAGAGAATCCGGCTCCGACGCTGCACGTGCATCCACGGTAATGGTAGGCGCACCGGTCGTTGAATCTATGGTCAGGGCCGGACGCAGCCGATGGGCAAGCGAAAGCGCCTTTTTCAGAAATGACATCTTTTCCGTTACGCCTCCGACGCCGGACATCACGCGCCGACAAAAGTCGGCCAACGTTCTGATGCCATACAGGTCTATGTAGAGAAGCCGCTCGCCTTTCATGCCCGAGATCGCCTTCTTGACCAAAGAAGTCTTGCCCATGCGGCGCTCTCCCTGTATGACAAGATTCTGGCCCGATTCCGCATAGTTGCGCAATTGTCTTTCCAATTCCGGACGCGGGCAGAAGTATTCCCCGTCAACCACGCATCCGTATCTGAATGGCATCTTCATCCTGTATCCTCCTTACGTTGGGCATTATATCAAAAATTACGCATTAGTGCGATACGCAATCTTGCGTAATTTTTATGTTATACGCGGGGGATGCAGACAAAGCCTATGCGCCGGATCGCCCGGCTGGCTGAGCCGCAGCGAGATTGCCGCGACGAAGTCATCGCGGACCTCAGCCTCGGCGGCGAAGCGCGGCCAGTCGCGCACCGCGCTCCTGACTTCGTCGAGAACCGCGCGCGCCTTGCGTTCGCGCATGTTCGCGAAGCGCGCGCAGGAGAGGATGTCGTCGTCCGTTATGCCGATGCGCTTTCCGTTCACGGACATCTGGTGTCGCGAGGTCCAGTCCCCTTCCGGATTGTGCGCGTAGCACTCGTCGTACGCAGGGGCGAGCGACCACTCGCCGCGCCGGTCCATGAGATACGCGATGTTCTTCACGTGGTCGTCGCAGTTCCACGCCAGCACGTTGAACGCCATGCGCCGAAATAGCTGCTCGTTGGCGCGCGCATCGTTCACGACGCGGCGCGTGACACGAAACGCCTGTTCGTAAGAATAGGCGGCGGGATCGTTGAAATCCATGTGCGCAAGCGCTCCAAGCGTCTGGGCATGCAGCTTGCCGCCGTCCGCGAGTCTGTCGAAACGGCGCGTCATGAAGTGGCGCTTGTTCCAGAGCCGACACTCGGTCATCTCGATTCCCGCTGCGCGCGCCATCAGATGGTAGGCGTACTCGACGCGGCCGTAGCCCCATTTGTCGTCACCTTCCTTGTCGCCGTTTCCCGTGAGCCCGTCGAACTTGATGAGCCAGTAGCCGAATCCTTCGGGAAGCGCGACCTGTCCGGACCTCACCTCGCCCGTCGCCTCGTTCCACCCGATGAGCGCCTTCGCGCGCGCGCCGCCTGCGGAAGAACCGACCTTGAGAATCGACGAATACCGCTTCATGTCCGGCACAAGCTTTGCCGCGGCCTCGGTGCGGGATTTCAATACCTCGTCAGCAAGTTCCGCCAGCGCATCCACATGTATCTCCTCCGACTTGTCCTCGTCATCGAACATGGTCGGCTTGTATTCGAGTGCGCCCATGCCGCGTACACCGGTATAGCAGAGCCGCTCTATCGGCGTAAGGCTCTCGAGAAGCCTGCCCTGGGTCTTTAGCCATGCGCGTATTACCGCGTTTCCAAACTTGTCCGGGACGGAATCGGACAGCATTCCGGGAAGACCGTGAAAAGACCCTTGCGGAAGCGCAGGAAAGGAATACGCAGCAATACCGACAGGCATCATCAACGGCGAAGGTTCGATCCCGGCGTCTTGGAATTCCCTGTCGTATGCAAAAGACGCACAGGGCTCGCCGTCCACGCGGGAGGCAACTCCTATCCGCCGCCCCCACAGCAATACTTCCACCGCTTCGCTCATGCGTTCCCCCATTCTTTTACCGCCCCGCATCTCCTGTGCGCGCGCTTTGGCAATGTACGTTTTGCAAGAATGTCTTGCGGCGACAACTGCACTTCAGGTAACAGCGTCTCGAATCCGACTGTCAGGCTCAATGCACCGCAGACGGCGAAAAAAGCATCAATTCTTACGCCGCCCGCCCCCATTTCAAGCCTCTCAAGCGTGCGCTTGGACACGCCTGCACGCTGTGCCAACTCTGCCTGCGTCAGGTTCCGGCTGAGCCGAATCTGCGCGAGTCGTCTACCCGACTCGCGCAACGCCTCATTTTCAGTCATCGCTATATTGTATTTCATAATTATTCTTTTCTGGCGAATTAATAACTTTCCGCCAATACAATTCGCCATATCAGGCATATTAAATCAAATTTCCCTTCGCAATGCAAGGGGAAATCATCTCGATTGTGCCTTTACGCGGCGGCCTCATACATTCCTACGAGGATGGTCCCACCGTTATTTCAAGTCCATGCCCATTCCTACTTTGCGATCTTCCAGCAGAGCCAGGCGGACAAAGTCTTGGAATCGAAGATCGTACCGCCGCGGATGGCTTCTTCGACCTCGGTTTCGGAGAGGACGACGGGGTAGACGTTCTCGTCTGGATCCTGGTCCTGGGCGTGCGCGGTTTCGGACAACTCCGCGAAGTAGAGGTGGATGCGTTCCTCGCAGTAGCCCGGCGTGCAGATGATGGTGGTGAGAAACTTGATGCTCGTCACCTCGTAGCCGGTCTCCTCGGCTGTTTCGCGCTTCGCGCCCTCGACCGGGTCTTCGCCCGGTTCGAGTCCGCCCGCGATGACCTCGACGAGCGCCTCCTCCGCGGCTTTACGGTACTGCTTCACGAACACAAACTTGCTGTCGGGACGCCGCGCAAGTATCGCGACGGCGTTGCCGTGGCGGATCACCTCGCGCTTCGCCTTTCTTCCGTCGGGCAGTTCGATGTCGAGAAGATCGACGCTGATGATCTTCCCCGTGTACTTCCGCTCCGTCGCGAGCGTTTTTTCTGTCAGGTCTGTCATTTTACGATTCCTTACATCAGTTCCTTGCCGCAGGAGAAAGCGGGGGCGACGGACGCGCCCATGAGACGGTAGACGTGCTGGCAGGTGTCAAAGCAGATGGGCTTCATCTTCCCCGCGTCCGGCTTGCCATCCGTCATGGCGGACTCTTCGACGGCGCAGTTTACAATCTTGCCCACCACATTGCAGTTCTCCTCGTTCATCGAAACGAGTCTACACTCGAGGACAAGCGGCAGCTCGTTGACGACCGGCGCATCGACGAACTCGCTCTTCGTGACGGTAAGGCCGCTCTTCGCAACCTTGTCCGGCGTCTTGTTTCCGCTCGCGATGCCGAGATAGTCGCAGGCCTTGACCGCGTCTGCCGTTCCGAAGGCGACCGTGAACGCCTTTCGCGCGGCGATGTTCGCCCAGGTCTTGTGCGACGTGTCGATGCAGATGGTAATCTCGTCTTCGAGCGTGATGCCGCCCCACGCCGCGTTCATCACGTCGGGCGTGCCGTCCACGCCGTAGGTGCCAATCATCAGCACGGGCATCGGGAACATCCAGTTCTTTACTCCAAGGTTCTTCTTCATGGGATTATCTCCTTGCTTGCGATTTCAGCTTCTAGGGCTCGGGCCAACTGGTCGGGGCAGGAGGTGCCGTTGCGGCACTGGATGCCCTTCAGAAGCGCGACGACATCGTCGACCTTTCGCCCGACGACGAGCTTCGCGACGCCCTGCGTGTTGCCAGGGCATCCCCCGACGATTTCGCACTTCGTCACCACCCCGTCCGCGACCTCGTAGTTGATCGCCCGCGAACACGTTCCTTTCGTGTTGTATGTCGTCATTGTTTTCTCCTTGACGTATATGTCGGCAGCATGGTCACTTGAAGATGTCCATCGGGCTGGTGGCGCTGGCGGTGGAGCGCTCGGCGGGCGGGCCGGCCTTGATGCCGATTTCGGCGGCCTCCACGGCGAGTGCAAACGCGCGCGCCATCTGGACGGGATCGTCCGCCGCTGCGACGGCGGTGTTCGCGAGAACGGCATCCGCACCGAGCTCGATGGCCTCGGCTGCGTGGGAGGGAAGTCCGATGCCTGCATCCACGACAACAGGAACGTGGCTCTGCTCGACGATGATCTCGATCATGTCGCGCGTGCGGATTCCGCGGTTGGAGCCAATCGGGCTCCCGAGCGGCATGACAGCCGCCGCGCCCGCGTCCTCGCAGTGGCGCGCAAGCACGGGATCGGCGTTGATGTACGGAAGCACGACCATCCCGAGCTTCGCACACTCCTTGACGGCCTCAAGAGTCTCCACAGGGTCGGGCAGGAGATACCGCGCGTCGGGATGGACCTCGATCTTGATCCAGTTGTAGCCCGCGGCC
>CACYNF010000079.1 GCA_902775595.1 uncultured bacterium
CGAATTTCTGAAGAAGCTGGGGCTCGGCGGCGCAGCCGTTGCGACGGGCGCGGCTTTCGGCGACGAGTATGTCCCAATCACCGGCAGGCTGCCTGAGGGCAGCTGCGGCGATCCCGAGAACGTCTGGTTCGGGAAGCACATCTTCCCTCTGCCCCGCACTATGGAGGACGGCGCGAGCGCTTTCCTGAAGGACGGCAAGGTCATTCAGCCCGCGCGGGAGGTTCCGGTCTTCCACGAGACGGATGTCGTCGTCGTTGGCGGAGGGCCCGCGGGGTTCGCGGCGGCAGTTTCGGCTGCGCGTACCGGCGCGAGGGTCGCGCTTGTCGAGCGCTACGGGTCGCTTGGCGGCCTGTTTACGAACGGCATGGTCCTTATCGTGCTCGCGACGTGCGCGAAGAACGACGGCAGCTGGAGCCTTGTCACGCGCGGCGTCTGCGAGGAGTTCATGCTCCGCGCGGGGAAGTTCGGCAGAGACTTCTGCAGCCTGCCCGAACCGGCCTGTCCCAATAGGCACTGGCAGCCTACGGTCGACCCCGAGGCGGCCAAGGTAATCATGGATGAAATGATCGCCGAGAACAAGGTGGAGATGTTCTTCCATTCCTGGGGCGTCGACGTGATTCAGGACGGTGATGCGGTGAAAGGCGTCGTGTTCGAGTCGAAGCAGGGTCGCCAGGCGATTCTCGCGCGCGAGGTGGTCGACTGCACGGGCGATGCGGACATGCTCTTCCTCGCCGGCGGCGACTACAGCCAGGTGACATGCCCCATCTCGACGGTGTTCCGCTGGGCCAACATGGACACGATCAACCCGCCGCAGGGTGCGAAGGCGACATTCCCGCTCCACGGCAACGAGGGCAATCCCGACGCGCGCTGGGGTCATGCCGGCATGCTTACGGGCAACGGCCTTTCCGTGAGGGACCTCTCGGCCGCCGAGGTGAAATGGCGCAAGGCGAACTGGCAGACCGTCCTGTCGATGCGTTCCACGCCCGGCTGGGAGAAGGTCTACACGTCGAATTCCGCTTCGCAGATTGGCGCCCGCCAGTCGCGCCTTATTGCGGCGGAGTACGTCATGGGCAGGAAGGAGATCGTCGAGGAGAGCGACAAGATACGGGACTGCATCGGCTGGTGCGGCGTTGACGGCCCGCACAAGGCGTTCCGCGTCTCCTATCGCCAG
The DNA here is from genome assembly GCA_902775595.1 of uncultured bacterium. Classification (GTDB taxonomy): domain Bacteria; phylum Verrucomicrobiota; class Kiritimatiellia; order RFP12; family UBA1067; genus UBA1067. The sequence goes on from CACYNF010000079.1 coordinate 1,172, forward strand.
ATTCTTCCCAAGAAGGTCGAGCACCTGCTCTGCGCAGGCCGCTGCCTCGGGAAGGGCGACTCGATCGACACCTTCCGCCTGATTGCGCCGTGCTTCATGACTGGCCAGGCTGCGGGCGTGGCCGCAGGCCTTGCCGCGAAGAAGGGCGTCTCGCCGCGCGCGCTCGCGTATTCCGACATCGCGAAGGCGCTCGACGCGCAAAACGTCTATCATGATTAATTAGCCGTGTAGAACGTGTAGAAACATGTAGAAAGTCTACATGATCTACATGGCTGAGACTGTCCCAAGTTGGTGAGATTATAAAGAAAAGAGGCGTCCGCATCGCGGGCGCCTCTTCTTCTTTGACCTTGAAAAAATTCTTAGGCCTCGGGTTTGGTCTTCTTCAGACCAAGGCCGCGGCTTCCTTCCTTCCATTCCCCGCGCTTCTGGAGGAGGTTTACACGCTCAAAACGCTTCAGGACGTTGCGCTTCGAGACGATCTTGCCGGAACCCTTAAGAGATGCATGCTGGCTCATTTTCTGCTATTCCTTTCGATTGCGGGAAAGTATATCATTTCTCGGCGGCGGTTTCAACCGCCTTTTGGGGTTCGGCGGATTTTTCCTGGTCGGCCGCCTTTTCGGGGTCTGCCGCCTCTTCAGGCTCGTCCGCCTTCGGAGGGTCGACTTTCGGGGGCTCCGGAGGCGGGAGCAGGTACTTGTACTCGTCAGCGGTCTTTATGTTGGCCTTGCGAAGGATGCCCTGCAGGAACTCGCCGACCTGCGAACGCTCGTCGCGGCTCTTGAGGAACTTGACGACGTCTGCCTCTTCGGGGACCTGCTCGACGGACGGCGTCTTGACGAGGATGTGGCTCGCCTTGACGGATTCGGGCTCGGCGGGCTTGTCGTCCTTCGCCTCGACCGCATCCTTCTTCTCAGTCACGTAGATGAGGTGGTAGCCGAACGTCGTCTTCACGATGTCGGAGATCTTCCCGACGGGAAGAGCGAATGCCGCCTCGTCGAACTCCTTGACCATCTGCCCGTGCGTGAAGAAGCCGAGGTCTCCGCCCTTCGCCTTGGAGGGGCAGTCGGAGTTGGCCGCAGCGAGCTCCGCGAACTTCGCGGCTTTCTCCTCCTCGGGCGTCGCGTCGAGCTGTGCCTTGAGCTCCTTGATCTTCTTCTCGGCGTCGGCGGGAGACGGAAGCTTCGCGTTCCTTTCCTTGATTCCGTCGATGATCTTCTTCGCCTCGGCGGCGTAGTCGGTCTTGTTCTTCGACGAGACCTCTCCCTCGATCATCTTGTCGATCAGGGCCTGGTTCCTGATCTGCGCCATCACGAAGTCCTTCGGGAAGGGCATCTTGTCGGCAAACTCGTCGATTGTCTTCGGCGCGTCGGGACGGTTCGCGAACTGCTTGAGGAGCTTTTCGGTGAAGGCCTTGAAATCGTCGTCGCCGACCTTGTAGCCGAGCTCCGTCGCCTTCACCGCTATCGTGTTGTCCATGATGAAGGACTGCGCGATCTGCGATGCAATCATGCGCTTCTGGTAGTCGAGCTGCTCGGCGGGGATGTTCTCGCCGTCTTTCTTGAGGACCTCGGCGACCCTCTGGTCGATCTCGCCGCGCGTGAGGTTCTTCTCGCCGACGGACACCATCACCTCGTTCGGGTCTTTGGCTGCAGCGCTCTCTGCCGCCGTGTTCTCGGCCGGTGCGTCGACTGTGTCGTTCTTTGAGCATCCTGCGACAAGGGCCGCGGCTGCGAGCGCCGTGCAAGCGATTTTAATCTTTGCCATTTTGTGTTCCTGTTCCTTCTTCGTTGTTAGAAATCATCCTGAGAACCGTACGCCTCGCTTCCGGGGCAGAATCCAGGTGGAATGCATAGAATACACCAATTGCCCTTGCCGCGTCTACTAGAATCTGCATATTTTTTTCGCTTCCGGGGTCGTTTATGCATAGGGCGACGTCGTTCGATATCGGCATCTGGCGCTCTCCGCGCAGTGAAAAAGCGCCAGATTCCGCCTCGACTCCCGGCGAAAGCCCGGAAAGGTCGAGCACCACGAGCTCGAACTCGAGGAGGGCGGCGACGAGGTCGCGCGGCGAATGTGCCGCGCCTTCCGCGAGCGCGTCGAGGGCGTCGGCGAGAACCCTGAACCATGCCGCCGACTCCTCGCCGTGCGGTGCGAGCGCCGCAGTCTGCGAGCGCATGTACTCTGCGAGGACAAGTGCACGGTAGTTTGAGCGCAGGCTGTCTCTCGTGGAGAGCGGCGAGCATTCCCGCAGGGCATGGAGTTCGCCCTTTGCGCGCGAATAGTAGACGATTTCGCACGTGTAGTTGAGGTCGTACTGCCCGAGAAAGGCGCTCTTCGGCCTTACGGCGCCCTTGACGACGGTCGTGACCGGGCCGTCGGGGGTCATCCAGCGCACGATGTGGCTCGTCCTGGACCATGGCCTTATGTCGAGACAGACGGCCTCGGTCTTTGTCGTCTCGCCTGCCATCTCAGATAGGTGTCCCCGTCAGCTTGTGCCCGTCCGCCGCAGTTATCAGCACCTTGGCGAGCGACTTCCGCGGCAGATGCGCGTGCGGACACGAGCACCAGAGGTATTCGGAAGTCCAGCCGGAGCACGAATCCTCGTCCTCCACCACTATCGCGGTAGTCTTGCCTATGAAGCGCTTGGCGAAAGCGGTCCGCTTGGCGTCTGCGATTGTCGCGAGTTCCTTTGCGCGCGCCCTCCTGATCTCAGGCGGAACTGCGCCCGCCATTGACGCGGCAGTCGTTCCCGGGCGCTCGGAAAATGGAAACACGTGCACGCGCGAGAACGGGTCGCGGTCGAGCATGCCTCTTGTGGCCATGAAATCGAGGTCGCTTTCGCTCGGGAATCCCGTCATGAGGTCGCATCCGATGCCTGCATCCGGGATGTGCCTGCGGATGGAGCGGACAAGCTCTTCGGCTTCCTTCGCGGTGTAGGGCCTTTTCATCGCTCCGAGGATCCTGTTCGACGCCGACTGTATGGGGATGTGCAGAAAGCGGCAAATGTTCTGTCTCCCGGAGATGGCCTCGACGACATCCTGCGCGACATCTGAAGGTTCGAGCGAGCCGAGGCGTATGCGGCAGCCGGGCGAGAGGCACGCGAGGGCGTCGATAAGTTCCGGGAGGCGCTTCCCGTCGGAGGCGTAGAGCGAGAGGTTGCAGCCGGTGACGACTATCTCGTGGTAGCCAGCGTCTATGAACCGTTTCGCCTTGTCGAGTATCGCATCGAAGCCGATGGACGACGACTTCCCCCTGAATTTCGGAACGATGCAGAAGGTGCATTTCCCCGTGCAGCCGTCCTGCACCTTGAGATAGGCGCGTGCCGTCCGTGTCGGGACCGGTGGCGTGCCGTTCGTCGTTGCGGGCACGTGGCGGACGGCGATTTTCGCGGAGTTGTTCGTCGCAAGGCACCCCTCGATCATGATGCGCTTAAGCGGGTATTTCCTTCGGATGTGCGCTATGAGCTGCTCGCAGTCGCGTTGGGCGCGCCGCGTCACCGAGCATCCGCGCACAATGATCAGGTCTGCGTCGGAGTGGCTGCTCGTGAGCTTCCAGCCGTCGGATATGTACTCCGCCTCCTGGTCCAGCGCCTCTGCGCGGTTCAGCCTGCAGCCGAATGTCTCAAAGCAAACCTTCATGGTGGGGAATTATACCATATTCGCGCGTCGCGAAATATGGTAAAATGTCGTTCATGGACAGCAATTCCGCAAAATGGGGGTATTGGGGCGCAGGGTGCCTCCTCGATGTCGTTGTGTTTTTCGTCGCCTTGGCGGTTCTCGACATCAATTCCGGCGCGAGCTTTCTCCTGTATATGATCATGCTGGCTCTGCCGATGGCAGTGGTCCGCCACTTTCTGTTCTCCGACGCTACGCCGCGCTGGCAGCGCATCTGCCTTGGCCCTGCCGGCGCTTTGGCCTGTCTTGCCCTCGCGGCGTATTTCCCGCTCGACATCCCGTCCGACTCCGAGGACCCCGCGGAAGGGCAGGAATCCGTCGAGGCGCCCGTGCAGGCGAACGGCGGCGGCGAATCTGCCGCGCCGAAGGAGACTGTCGAGGAAGTCCTCGCGGAGCTCGACTCCCTCGTCGGCCTCGAGGGGGTGAAGGAGGAGGTGAGGCGCATCGTCAACCTCGCGAAGGTGAACGAGGCGCGTCGCGCCCAGGGGCTCAAGGTGCCGCCGATGACGTACCACATGGTCTTCACCGGCAACCCCGGCACCGGCAAGACGACGGTTGCGCGCATCGTCGCGCGCGCTTTCCGGGCGCTCGGCATCGCGAAGGGCGGGCAGCTTGTCGAGACAGACCGCTCTGGGCTCGTCGGGCGCTATGCGGGCGAGACGGCCGTAAAGACGAACGAGAAGGTCGACGAGGCGATAGGCGGCATACTTTTCGTCGACGAGGCGTACCAGCTCGCGAGCAGCGAAAGCGACGACTACGGCAAGGAGGCGATTGCGACGCTCCTCAAGCGCATGGAAGACGACCGAGACAGGCTCATCGTGATCGCCGCGGGATACACCGACGAGATGCGCGATTTCCTCGACGCGAATTCTGGCCTGAGGAGCAGGTTTTCGAAGACGATAGAGTTCGCGGACTACACGGCGGGCGAGCTTGCGGCGATATTCCGGTCAATGGCGAAGAAGAACGAGTTCGCGCTCGCGCCGGATCTCGACGCAGGTCTCGACGCTGCGATGGCGAAGCTCACCGCGAAGCGCGACCGCACTTTCGGGAACGCGAGGTTCGTGCGCCAGCTGTTCGAGGACGCGACTGGCCGTCAGGCGAACCGTCTGGCGGAATCGGGCGATCTCGGCGAGGAGGCGCTCAAGACGCTGACGCTCGCCGACCTCGGGCTTGGGGAGAAGAAGGCCGATGTCCGTGCGCCGACGGTCGAGGAGGTTCTCGCCGAACTCGACGCGCTTGTGGGGCTCAAGCCGGTGAAAGACGAGGTTCGCCGGCTCGTCGCGACCGTCCGCGCAAACAGGATGCGCGCCGAGAAGGGCCTTGAGAACAACGTGACGATGAGCTACAATTTCGTGTTCACGGGCAATCCAGGCACCGGCAAGACGACTGTCGCGCGCATTCTCGGGAAGGCATTCCGTGCGCTCGGAGTGCTCGACCGCGCGAACTTCGTGGAGACCGACCGATCGGGGCTCGTCGCGAAATACGAGGGGCAGACGGCCGCCAAGACGAACAAGCTGATCGACTCGGCGATGGGCGGCATACTCTTCATCGACGAGGCCTACCAGCTCAATCAGGGCGAGAACGACCAGTACGGCTCCGAAGCCGTGGCGACATTGCTGAAGCGCATGGAGGACTCGCGCGGCTCGATGGTCGTCATAATAGCCGGATACAGCGAGGAGATGAAGAGGTTCATGGACATCAACTCCGGGCTCGCGAGCAGGTTCAACAGGACGATAGAGTTCCCCGACTATTCGGCGAAGGAGCTCGCCGACGTTTTCCGTTCGATGGCGAAGAAGGCGAAATACCGCCTTTCCGATGACGTCGAGCACTGGCTTGTGCCGTATGTCTCGATGCTGACCGAGAAGCGCGACAAGAACTTCGGGAACGCCCGCTGGGCGCGCAACCTGTTCGAGAAGTCGGTGGAGCGGCAGGCCCTGCGCGTCACCGAGCTCGGAGATCCGTCGGCCGAAGAGCTTATGACGCTGCGGCTCAGCGATCTCGGCGTGAAGCTCAAGGATCCCGCGGCGTCAGACGAGGACTGACACGGCGGGGCACCTTTTGGTATAATATCAGAATATGTTGCTTTTTGGAAACAGGTTCAGGCTCTGCGAGGCGTTCGGGATACCGGTCTATGTCGACATCTCGTTCGCGATACTCCTTCTTCTTTTCATCGGCTCGGGCGAGTCGTTCACGTATGGCGTGACCGAAGCGCTTATACTGGCTTTGTCGATAGTCTTGCACGAGTTTGGCCACTCGCTGACTGCGCGGCTATTCGGCTACCGCACGAACGACATCACGATTTCGCTCCTCGGCGGCTGTGCCTCGCTAATCTCCCTCCCGCGCAAGGCATGGCAGGAGTTCCTCACCGCGCTTGCGGGGCCGCTCGTCTCGTTCGCCCTTGCGGCCGTTGGGTTTTTCACGCTTTTCTTCTTCCCGATTGAGAACCAATGGCTCAGGTATGCGCTTGTGTACCTCATGTGGCTCAACGTCATGCTCGGCGGCTTCAATCTGCTGCCCGGTTTTCCGCTCGACGGCGGGAGGATATTCCGCAGTGTCCTCAGGCTGTTTCTCTCGCGCCCGAAGGCGACTTTCGTCGCGATGTGGGTGGGCCGCGTGTTCGCGATTCTTCTCGGTCTCTCTGGCCTCTATGCGATTGTCTACGGCGGGGGCTGGGGATTCATCCGCATTCTGATCGCGTGGATGATCTGGACCGAGGGCTACCGCGAGTACCAGCTTGCGCTAATGGAATCGAGCTGGGACTACCAGGATTTTCGCGCGCGCGTCTCTCCGCCTCCGTATGGCGGCGAAGGCGACGACTGCGACGTCACGAGGAATTGAACAAACTGAAACGGAGGAAAACATGGAAGGACTGAAGGTAAAAGCGCCTGGGACGGCGATGTGGGATGCGGCGAGTCTCGGCGAGATTATGCTTCGCCTCGATCCGGGCGACGGGCGAATCCACACCGCGCGCGATTTCAAGGTCTGGGAGGGCGGCGGCGAATACAACGTCGTGCGCGGGCTTCGCCGCTGCTTCGGCCTCAAGACGACTGCGGTGACGGCGTTTGCCGACAATCCCGTCGGGCGCCTCGTCGAGGACTTCATGCTTCAGGGCGGCGTCGACACGAGCCACGTCAAGTGGGTTCCCTACGACGGCATCGGCCGCACGGTCAGGAACGGACTCAACTTCGTGGAGCGCGGCTTCGGCTGCCGTGGTGCGCGCTCTTGCGCCGACCGCGGGCTCACGGCGGTGAGCCAGCTCAAGCCAGGCGACATCGACTGGGAGCAGATATTCGGCAAGGAGGGCGTCAGGTGGTTCCACACGGGCGGCATATTCGCCGCGCTTTCCGAGACGACTGCCGACGTCGTCATCGAAGCGCTGAAGGCCGCGAAGAAGCACGGTACCGTCACGAGCTACGACCTCAACTACCGCGCCTCTCTTTGGAAGTCCATTGGCGGCCAGGCGAAGGCGCAAGCCGTTAACAAGGAGATCGCGAAGTACGTCGACGTCATGATCGGCAACGAGGAGGACTTCACCGCGGCGCTCGGCATCGAGGTCGAGGGTGTCGACAAGAACCTCACGACGCTCCCGATCGAGGGCTTCAGGAAGATGATCGAGAAGGCCGTCTCGATCTACCCGAACTTCAAGGCCGTCGCGACGACGCTTCGCTCCGTCAAGTCCGCGACTGTCAACGACTGGTCGGCGATCTGCTGGTACAAGGGAGAGCTTCACGAGTCGATCAAGCGCCCGGGGCTTGAGATATACGACCGGGTCGGCGGCGGCGATTCGTTCGCTTCGGGGCTTGTCTACGGCTTTATGACTTTCGACGACGCCGAGAAGGCAGTCAACTACGGCGCGGCGCACGGCGCGCTCGCCATGACGACACCAGGCGACACTTCGATGGCGACGAAGGCGGACGTCGAGAAAATGGTCGGCGGAGGTTCTGCTAGAGTAGATAGGTAATGGGTAATGTTTAGTCGCAAAGAACGCAAAGAGCGCAAAGAAACTGGGGAACGAAAAAGCTTAAAAGGTGGACATCATGGACATCGTTGAAACACTCAAGTCGGCGGGGATAATCCCGGTAATCGTAATCGAAAAGGAAGAGCAGGCGGTTCCGCTCGCGAAGGCGCTTGTGAAGGGTGGCCTTCCCGTCCTGGAGGTGACCTTCCGCACCAAGGCCGCGGCCGGAGCGATCGCCGCGATCAAGCGCGAAGTGCCCGAGGCGATAGTCGGTGCAGGCACGATTCTCACGGTCGAGCAGCTTCGCGCCGCGAAGGAGGCAGGTGCCGTATTCGGCGTCGCGCCGGGGTTTGATCCCGTCATCATGGCGGCGGCGAAGGCGGCTGGTTTTCCGTTCTGCCCTGGGATAGCGACGGCGAGCGAGCTTTCGCAGGCGCTTACGGCTGGCGCGCCGATGGTCAAGTTCTTCCCGGCCGAGGCCGCTGGCGGCGTCAAGATGATAAAGAATCTCCTTGGTGCTTTCCGCTTCACGGGCGTCAAGTTCATGCCGACTGGCGGAGTCAACCTCTCGAACGTGGGCGATTACCTCGCCGTTCCCGAGATCGTCGCCTGCGGCGGCACGTGGATCGTTCCGAAGGACGCGCTTGCCGCCGGCGACTATGCCGCGATCGAGAAACTTGCCGCCGACGCTTCGGCGCTTGTCAGGAAGGTCCGCGGCTAAAGGACGCGGCGAGTCACGACAGGAGGGGAGAGCATGGTACCGCGCAAATACCTCGGCATATTCGTGATGCTCGTCAGCTGCTTCGCGCTCTGGGGGCTTCTAAACAACATGACCGACAACCTCGTGCCGGCGTTCCAGCGTATCTTCACGATGGACCAGTCCAGGGCGGGGCTTGTGCAAGTCGCGTTCTACGGCGCATATGCCGTTCTCGCGATCTTCGCCGCCGTGCTTGCAGAGGAGCTGAGCTACAGGAAGGGCGTCTTGATCGGGCTTGCGGTATACATCACGGGTGCGCTTCTCTACATCCCGGCGTGCATCGCGCAGAGCTTTGACATCTACTTCGTTGCGATCTTCATCGTCGCCGGCGGATGCTCGCTCCTTGAGACGACGTGCAACCCCTACGTCCTTTCGCTTGGCGACGAGGCGACGGCGGTGCGGCGTCTTAATTTCGCGCAGATGTTCAATCCCGTCGGGTCGATGTGCGGCATTGTCCTTGCGCAGCAGCTCATTCTCTCCCATCTCAATCCCGCGACGGCCGAGGAGCGTGCGAAGATGGATCCCGAAGTCCTGAAGGGCATCATCGACAAGGAGCTTTTCTGGGTGTGCGCGCCGTACGTCGGGCTTTGCGTCATCGCGCTTGTCATCTGGCTCTTCTTCCTGTCGAAGCGCGAGGGCGAGAGCGCCCCCACGCGCACCGCGCTCGTTCGCGCGGCGGTGGCGCTCGCGTTTTCGGTCGTGCCGATGACGGTGCTCTACTTCGTCTTCCCCGAAATGGACAAGATCAAATGGGTGCTGTGCGGCGTTGCCGGGCCTCTCGTCTACGTCCTGCTGTCGAGCGGCTACCGCTCCATGCTGCACACGCTCGTCACGACGCCGCGCTACTGGCTTGGCGTCATCGCGCAGTTCTTCTACGTTGGCGTCCAGATCGCGGCGTGGACATGGCTTAACGTCTACTGCCAGAAAGAGCTTGGCGTCACTCCGGCACAGGGGGCGATCTACTACACGATAGCGATTTCCCTTTTCATTGCATGCCGCTGGATCGCGACTTTCGCGATGAAGTATTTCAACCCCGCCATCATGATGGCCGTGTTCGCCGTGTGCGCCATTCTGTGCTGTGCCGGCGTAATCTATCTGCCGACGAATGTCCTCTTCACGGCGTGGAACCTGCCTTTCTCTGCGAACGTCATCTGCCTCGTCGCGATGTCTGGCTTCATGTCGCTCATGTTCCCGACCATCTACGGCATCGCCCTCGGCGGGCTTGACCAGAGGGCGCTGAAGCTCGGCGCGTCCGGCCTCATCATGGCGATTCTCGGCGGTGCGATCATCACGCCCTGGATGGCAAACATCATCGGCGAGGCGAACTCTTTCTGGACGAAACTCGTGCCGATGTTCTCTGGCGAGTGGGATACAAATCTCCGGCTCACCCAGGCATCGCTCCGCGCGTCATTCATCGTTCCCGCGATCTGCTTCGCCGTGGTCGGCGTATATGCGGTTGCGTTTTGCCGGGCAAAGAAGCAGGAGCAGTCAGCTTAAAGGAGAAAGTACAAGAAAATGAAGAAGTTCCTCAGTGCAAACGAGGCGGTCGCGCATGCTGCGGCCCAGGCAGGCTGTGTAGTGGCGTCGGCCTATCCTGGCACGCCCTCTACGGAGATACTCGAGAACATAGCGAAGTTCAAGGACACGATTCGCTGCGAATGGGCGGTGAACGAGAAGGTCGCGGTCGAGACTGCCGTCGGCGCTTCCATGGCAGGTGCGCGTGCGATCACCGCGATGAAGCACGTCGGACTGAATGTCGCGATGGATCCCTTGATGACTTTCACCTACGTCGGCCCCTTAGGCGGCTTCGTTCTTGTTTCGGCGGACGATCCTGGAATGCACTCCTCGCAGAACGAGCAGGACAACCGCAATCTCGCCAAGTTCGCGCGCGCGCTTCTTCTCGAACCCGCCGATTCGCAGGAGGCGTATGACTTCACGCTCAAGGCATTCGAGCTTTCCGAGAAGTTCAGCGTTCCGGTGATCATCCGCCTCACGACGCGCACGAGCCACTCGGCGTCGCTCGTAGAGCTCGGCGACTTCAACCCGGCGCCGCATCCGCTCCTGCCCTACGTCAAGGACATCCGCCGCAACATCCCCGTGCCGGCGTTCTCCCCGACGCAGCGCCTCAACGCGCAGAAGCGCACCGAGGCGATGGAGAAGGAGTCCAACCGCTCGAAGTTCAACAAGGTCGTTAAGCCCGCGAAGAGCGTGAAGGTGTCCGCGAAGGCCAAGGGCCTCGGCATCGTGACGAGCGCTGTCGCGTACCAGTACGTGAAGGAGATCTTCCCCGACTGCCAGATCCTCAAGCTCGGCTGGACGAATCCGCTTCCGAAGGCGCTCGTCTCGAAGTTTGCGAAGTCCGTCAAGAAGCTGCTCGTCGTGGAGGAGCTCGACCCATTCCTCGAAGAGCAGATCAAGGCGATGGGCATCAAGGTGGTCGAGCACAAGACGGAGCTCAACATGCTTGAGCTCAACGCCGACCGCCTGCAGAACCTCAGGCACGAGATTCTCGGGGACGTGCCGAAGGCGAAGGCGAAGAAGGTCCCGGAGGGGCTTCCGACGCGTCCGCCCGTGCTCTGCGCGGGATGCGGGCACCGCGGCGTCTTCCACGTCCTCCACAAGCTCGGCGCGACCGTCACGGGAGACATCGGCTGCTACACGCTCGGAGCGTTTCCTCCCCTCAACGCGATGGACTCGACCATCTGCATGGGCGCGTCGATCGGCAACGCCGCCGGCATGAAGAAGGCCGGCCTCAAGGGACGCATCTGCGCAGTATTGGGCGATTCGACGTTCTTCCACAGCGGCATCACGGGGATTCTCTCCGCGCTCTACAACGGAACGCCCGTGACGACCGTCGTTCTCGACAACCGCATCACTGCGATGACCGGACACCAGGACAACCCCGGCACCGGAAAGACTCTCGCGGGCGATCCAGCCCCTGTCACGGAAATCGCTGACATCGCGAAGGCCTGCGGCTACAAGAACGTCGTCAAGGTTTCGGCTGACGACCTTGGCGGACTCGAGAAGACGCTTTCGACGGCGATGGACTCTGGCGAGCCGTGGCTCGTGATTGCGTACGCTCCCTGCCGCATCGCGGCGAAGCTCACTAAGGAGGGGCTCTGCGAGGTCGATCCCGAGAAGTGCAAGGCGTGCGGCGCGTGCTTCAAGATGGGCTGCCCCGCGATGACGCGCGGCAAGGAGATCCGTCCTGGCGCCTTTCAGATGGTCATCGACGCCAATCAGTGCGCCGGCTGCAAGCAGTGCGGTCAGGTCTGCAAGTTCGGCGCAATCAAGCGCGTCAGGTAGCTTCGTTTCTTGTGTCTTTGGCATAGGTTTGATAGCTCTGCCTGTGCCGGGCTGGTTTGCCTTCCAACGTGCGGCTTGCTTCGCCGCAACGGTGCTCGCCCGCGATAAATGGCCGATTTGCGCGTCCTTGCGACCGCTCGGCGTATACATATACGCCTTCGGGTCGCAGTCCTGCGCGACTCGCCTCATTTTCGCGGGTTCCGCCCCGCTGGCGGCGGCGAAGCAAGCCGCGCATGGCATCCTCGGGAGTTCGGCGCGGTGCTCGGGGGCTCGGCCTCTCTCCCGCTCCCTGCACCGCCGCTCCCGTCGTCTTCACGGCGATACGCGCCGCAATGCTTC
>CACYNF010000080.1 GCA_902775595.1 uncultured bacterium
CCGATATCCACATCGAGCCGATGGAGAAGGAGTTCCGCGTCCGCTACCGCATAGACGGCGCTCTCCGCAAGATGGACTCGCCGCCGAAGCGCCTTCAGGGCGCGATCATCTCGCGCATCAAGATCATGTCGAAGATGAAGATCTCGGAGAAGCGCATTCCGCAGGACGGACGCATCCAGATCACCGTCGGAGGCAAGGACCTCGACCTCCGCGTCTCGTCTGTGCCGACGAACCACGGCGAGTCGATCGTCATGCGAATCCTCGACAAGTCGAACCTCGCGCTCGGCCTCCCGCAGCTCGGCTTCCTCACCGACGACCAGTCGACCTTCGAGCGCCTCATCAAGCTTCCTGACGGCGTCGTGCTCGTGACGGGCCCTACGGGCTCGGGCAAGACGACGACGCTCTACGCCTGCCTCGGGCAGATCAACACCCCAGACAAGAAGCTCATCACCGTCGAGGACCCTGTCGAATACCAGATGTCCGGCATCAACCAGGTGCAGGTCAACAAGGATGTCGGCCTCGACTTCTCGGCGGCGCTTCGCTCGATTCTCCGCCAGGCGCCGAACATCGTCATGATCGGCGAGATCCGCGACGCCGAGACGGCCGACATCGCGATGGAGGCCGCGCTCACGGGCCACCTCGTGTTCTCGACGCTTCACACGAACGATGCGCCCTCTGCCGTCACGCGACTTCTCGACATCGGCGTCAAGCCGTTCCTCGTAGCGTCCGCGCTTCGCGCCGCGATGGCGCAGCGACTCGTCCGCGCGATCTGCGAGAAGTGCAAGGAGGCGTACACGCCGACCGAACGCGAGATGAAGATGCTCGGCTCCATGTCGAAGACCGTTCCTGAACGGATGTACCACGGCGTGGGCTGCGACAAGTGCGGGCGCTCCGGCTACAAGGGGCGGAAGGGCATCTTCGAGATATTCAAGGTCGACGACACGATCCAGCGCCTCATCTTCGACCACGCTCCAGCGACGCTTCTCCGCCAGCGCGCACGCGAGATGGGCATGCGTACGCTCCGCGAGGACGGCATGCTCAAGGTCGCGAGCGGAATGACGAGCTTGCAGGAAGTCCTGCGCGTCACGATGGGCGACGCGGACTGACGTCGCGTCCGCATCCTCTCATCCTATAGCTGTTTTTGGTATAATATCCACATGAAAAAAATCATCGCTCTCGTAGCGGCGGTTGCCGCGGTATTCCTTGGCCTTTCGGCCGACAATGCAGAACCGGAAAAGCCCCTCAAGGTGCTGATGATCGGGAACAGCTTCTCGATCTGCAACCTCTGGCAGATGCCGCAAGTAGCGGAGTCGATGGGCAAGAAGCTCGACATTGTCTCGCTCTACATCGGCGGATGCTCGCTCGAGCGCCATTGGAACAATGTCGTCGCGGCGTCTACGAACGCGACTTTCAAACCCTATCGCTTCGACCGCATAACCTACGGAAAGCATGTCGTCGAGAAGGGTGCGGTGAACATCCCCGATGCGCTCGCCATGGACAAGTGGGATGTCGTGACGCTCCAGCAGGCGAGCCACTTCAGCTGGGATCCAGCGACATACCATCCGTGGGGCGACAATCTTGTCGCGAAGATCCGCGAGCTTGCGCCGCAGGCGAAGATAGTAGTGCAGGAGACATGGAGCTATCCTCCATGGGACAAGCGCCTCAGGAAGTTTGGCTTCGACCAGGTCGAGATGTACGCGCGTCTTCACGACGCATACGCCGCGTTCGCTGGGAAGTACGGCTTCGACGTGATTCCCGTCGGGACGGCCGCCGAGTTCGCGCCGGACCGGAACACTCTCTTTACTAAGCCCGACTTCCACTTCAACCGCACCGGAGAATATCTCCAGGGGCTCGTTTGGACGGCTAAGCTCTTCGGTGTGGACGTCAGGAGTTGCGCCTACCGTCCGTCGTGGCTTGACGCTGCACGTGCCGACGAGCTTAAAGCCGCTGCGATGGACGCCGTCTCTGGGACGCGGCACATCTGCCGCGCGTTCCGCGACGCGCGCGTAACGCGTGGCAACACGAACATCCTGAAGGTGCAGCCGATCGACGACGCCTCGTGGCTCTGGATGCCGGGCGACAGCGGCCTTTCCCAGGGCAAGGTCGATTTCTGGGAGGGCGACCGCAAGGGGAAAAGCGTAGAGGGAGATGTCACTTTCCTCAAGTTCCGCAACGAGTTCAATGTCGGGAAGGACGACGGTACGCTCGTGTTCGACGTCTCGGCAGACGAACGGTTCTACCTCGCGCTTGACGGCGAGTTCGTCGCGAGGGGCCCAAACCGCGGCACCGTTGAGAACTGGCAGTACCAGACGTACGTCGTCGACGCTCTCGCGGAAGGTCCGCACGTAATCGAGGCAGTTGTCTGGAAGATCGGCGACTTCGGCCCGCTCGCGCAGCTTTCGTACCGCGGAGGCTTCGTATTCAAGGCGAACGGCGCGTACGACGCGAAGCTGACGACAGGAAAGGGCTCGTGGAAGGTCGGGCGGCTTTCCGGCATACGACCGATCGGTAAGGACGCTGGCGCGTGGGGCACGGGCTCGCAGTTCGAGATTACGGGATGCGGCCCGTATTCCGGCGACCCCTCCAACTGGGAGACGCCCGAGGTTGTGCGTGGCGACGCAGGCGCGACGGGCCCGCGCATCTACGGCGGACGGACGAGCGGCTGGATGCTTTTCCCGTCTCAGATTCCAGATCAGACGGAGTACAGCTGCGTCCCAGGGCGCGTCAAGGCGGTTGCGAAGGGCGCCGAGTTCCGCAGTCTGCATGTATACACTGAGGACGAGGCGAAGGAGACGGTCGATCTCACTAAGCCGTTCACGGTTCCCGCGAACACAAAGATGCAGCTCGCATGGGACCTGGGTCGCTACTACTGCGCCTATCCCGATGTAACGCTTTCCGGCGGCAAGGGCGCGAAGTTCGCGATCTGCTTCGCCGAGGCGTCGCACCGAGGCGACAACAAGCTCAAGACGAGCGAGCCGGATGCGCGCGGACTTATTGTCGGCCGCTATCTCCCCGCGTTCGGCGACACGTTCGTGAGCGACGGACGGAAGGGCGCAAGGTTTTCCGCGCCGTGGTTCCGCTGCGGCAAGTGGGTTCGCATAGACATTGAGACGAAGGACGAGCCGCTGACGGTCGACGCCGTAGGGCTCGTCGAAAGCCGCTATCCGGTCGAGATGGAGAGTCTTTTCGAGTCGAGCGGAGACAGGACGTTCGGCCCGGTGCGCGATATCTCGGCGCGCGCGATGCAGATGTGCTGCCACGAAATGCTTTTCGACTGCCCGTTCTACGAACAGCAGATGTATCCGGGCGACACGCGCGTCCAGCTGAACGTCCTTTCGGCTATGTCGCGCGACGACCGCATCATCAAGCGCGCGATCGAAATCTACGACCTCAACACACGTGACGACGGGCAGTGCCCATTCAACTTCCCGACGCGCGGGCTCCAGGAGGGCGCAAGCTACACGCTCTGCTACCTGCTGATGTACGGCGACTATGTGATGAACCACGCCGACCGCGAGTGGCTGAAGGCGCGTCTTCCCGGCCTTCGCAAGTCGATGGCGGGAATGGAGTACTACGAGAACTCAGACGGCCTTCTTGAAAACATCCCCGGGTGGAACTTCATGGACTGGGTCGTTGGCTGGGATGGCGACGGAACCGCTCCCGGATGCCGGTTCGGCGACGGCGTGAACGCTGAGCTAAACCTCTATTGGAACCTCGCGATGCGTTCAGCGGCGCTGACGGAGCGAGCCCTCGGCAACGAGCTGCAGGCGAAGTACTGGGAGGAGAAGTCCGATAAGCTCAAGAAGGCGATTGTCAAGGCGTTCTGGGATGAAGGGCGCGGCATGCTTGCCGACACTCCGGCTAAACGCGACTTCTCCGAGCACGCCCAGGCGCTTGCGCTCATTGGCGACGTGCTGCCGGCGAACAAGGCCGAGACGGCGTTTCGCCATCTCGTCGAAGACGAGGATCTCAAGCGCTGTACCGTCTACTTCTCGTACTATCTCTTCGAGGCGTACTTCAAGTTCGGACGCGGCGACCTTTTCTTGAAGCGCCTCGACCTTTGGCGCGACTACGTTAAGAAGGGTCTGACGACGACGCAGGAAGCGCCGGACAGCGGCAAGAACGGGCAGCACGAGTCGCGGAGCGACTGCCATGCTTGGGGTGCGCATCCGATCTGGTTCATGCAGACGGGGCTCGCCGGCATACGCTCCGACGCGCCGTTCTTCGAGCGCGTGCGCGTTGCACCCTGCCCCGGAGGTCTTCCTGACCTCAGGGCGGCGCATCCCCACCCGAAAGGCTGGATCAAGGTCGACCTCAAGTTTGATGGCGACAATGCGGCGGGAATGGTCATAACGCCCGTCCCCGGGGTGTTCGAGTTCGGTGGAAAGACGGTAGAGCTGAAGGCCGGAATCAACGCCCTCTGACGGTTCCAAACGCGCCGTATTTTTGATAAAATATATCGCATGTATCTAAAGCAGCTCGACATAGTCGGATTCAAGAGCTTCGCCGACAAGACGAAGCTCACCTTCGATCCTGGCCTTATCGCCATCGTGGGTCCGAACGGCTGCGGCAAGTCCAATGTTTCCGATGCGATCCGATGGGTGCTCGGCGAGCAGCGCCCGACCGCGCTCAGGTGCTCGAAACTCGTGGATGTCGTCTTCAACGGCACCGATACGAGAAAGCCCCTTGGTCTCGCGGAAGTGACGATAACCTTCGCAGACTGCGAGAAGGAGCTTGGCACCGACTACCACGAGGTGACGATACAGCGCCGCGTCTACCGCGATGGCTCGGGCGAATATTTCCTGAACAAGCAGCCGTGCCGCCTCAGGGACATACAGCACCTCCTGATGGGCACCGGCATCGGCACGTCGTCCTATTCCGTCATGGCCCAGGGCCAGATCGACGCGATTCTCTCCTCAAAGCCCGAAGACCGCCGCGGCGTGTTCGAGGAGGCGGCGGGGATAACGAAGTTCAAGGCCGACCGCAAGGAGGCCATAAGGAAGATCGAGCAGACCGAGCAGAACCTCCTGCGCGAAGCCGATGTCCTCAAGGAGATGAAGCGGCAGATTGGCTCCCTCCAGCGTCAGGTCGGCAAGGCGAAGAAGTACAAGGAACTCCACGACGAGCTGCGCGTCCTCGACATCTACGTCTCGAAGCAGAAGATCCATTCCTTCGACGAGGAGCTCGTCCAGAACGCCTCGAACAGGCGCGACATCGACAAGTCGATCGAAGAGGCGTCTGGAGCCGTGGCCGAGGCGGAGCGCGGCCAGCAGGAGCTCCATGCCCAGGTGCACGAGCTCGAGGAGCGCCTCCAGTCGCTCGCGTCGCGCCAGGCGGCGGCGGACAACGCCTACAGCCGCGCCAACGAAGTCATCGGCGTAAACGCGCAGCGCATCGAGGAGTACGGCCAGTTCGCAGAGCGCGACGAGCGCGAAATAGCCGACGCGAAGGCGCAGCTCGAGGAGATCGCCATGCAGGTCGAATCCCTCGACCAGAAGACGCGCCTTCTCACTGAGTCGCTTTCAACCGCCAAGGACGCGCTTGCCGAGAGCGAGGCGGCGTTTGCCGAGATCCAGGCGAAGATCGACGAGAAGCGCAGCGACGTGCAGCGCCGCAGGCACGAAATCGCGAACACTACGCTTACGGGCGTCCTCGTCGAAGACGCGAAGGTCTCGCGCGAAGGCAAGACCGAGACTTGGCCCGCCGGCACAAAGGTCACGACGGCCGACAGGCGCGAGATACTGATGGCCGAGATTGCCGCGAGCGAAGACGAGCTTCGGACGCTCGAAGTCTCCACGATGTCGGTTTCGCAGCAGCTCACCGAGCGCCGCATCGCGACGAGCCAGATGGAGCAGGAGCTTTCGTTCGTCGGACAGCAGAACGATTCTGCGCGCCGCCGCCGCGACGAGCTGCAGAGGTCGGTTGACGGGCGTCTCGAGGGCATCCAGCGCTACCACGACTCAATAGCGCGCCTCAAGGAGGAGTCGGGCGATCTCCTCGGGCAGCTCGAGGAGCTGAAGGCCGCGGCCGCGGACTGCCGCGCCGAGATGGAAGACGAGCGAGCCCGCCGCCAGACGATGTTCGAGAGAATCGCCGAAGTCGACCGCGATGTCGCGGCGAAGCGCGCCGAGCTCGACCACGCGCGCGACTTCAGGGGCAAGCTCGAAGTCGCCGCCGCGGAGGCGACGATGCGCCGACAGAACATCTACGACCACCTTCAGGACGAATACGGCCTTTTCGCAGACGCGGTGCTGCGCGAGCCCGACCCCGAGTGGGAGGACGGCGTAGAGCCGCCGCATGCCGAGCTCGAGGCCAAGGTGGCGCGGCTCCAGTCCGAGATCGCCGCGCTCGGGCCCGTCAACATGGTCGCAATCGACGAGTGCCGCGAGCTCGAGGAGCGCTATGCGAAGGAGAAGGCCCAGGAAGAGGACCTCTTGGCGGCCAAGGCCCAGATACTTTCGCTCATCGACAACCTGAACCTCACTTCAGGCGAGATGTTCAAGAAGACATTCGAGCAGGCGAACGCCAACTTCCAGACGATGTTCACGCGGCTCTTCGGCGGCGGCGAGGCGAGGCTCGTGCTGCTCGAGAACGCCGAGGACCCGCTTGAGTGCGGCATCGACATCATCGCGCGTCCTCCGGGCAAGCGTCCGCAGAGCGTGACGCTGCTTTCCGGCGGCGAGCGCACGATGACGGCCGTCGCGCTTTTGTTCTCGATTTTCATGATCAAGCCCGCGCCGTTCTGCATGCTCGACGAGCTCGATGCCGCGCTTGACGACGCGAACATCGGCAGGTTTGTCGACCAGCTCAAGGAGTTCCTCGTGAACTCCCAGTTCCTCATCATCACGCACAACCAGCACACGATTGCCGGTTCCGACCTCGTGTACGGCGTGAGCCAGCAGGAGAAGGGCGTCAGCCGCGTCATTTCGATGAAGCTCAGCGATCTCGGCGTTCGCGACGGCAAGAAAAAATGAAACTGCTCGTTCTCGCCGGTGAGGAGTCGGGTGTCCACTACGCGGAGCGGATATCCGCGGCGGTACGCGCGAAGTGTCCCGAAGTCGAGATCCGCGGCTACTCCGACTACGGCTTCAAGACGGCCGACCTCGCGGTGTTTGGGATATGGGCGGTCCTGAGGAGGATTTTTTTCTTTCTCAGGGTGAAGCGAACGATGGTCCGCGCGATCGACGAATGGAAACCGGATGTCGTCTGCACGATAGACTACCCCGGCATGAACCTGAAGCTCGCGGCCTACGCGAAGTCAAAGGGCATCAAGGCGGTTCACGTTGTCTGCCCGCAGGTCTGGGCGTGGCATCAGGGCCGCATCCCGCGCATAGAGCGTTCCCTCGACAAGATATGCTGCTTCTTTCCGTTCGAGCCGGCGATATTCCGCACGGGGCTTGCCGAGTTCGTTGGCCATCCTCTTGCACAGGAATTCGAGGGCAGTGTAGACGGTGGAGAGGAAAGGCGGGAGAAAGGCCTTGTGGCGCTTCTTCCGGGCTCGCGCCTCGGAGAGATTGAAAAGCACCTTCCGACGCTCCTTGAAGCCGTCGCGCCGCTGAAGGGGATACGTGTCGCGATACCCGCCGCGAACGAACGCGCACGTGCCGCGATTGAAAGAATCGTGGCCAATTTCAAAACCAAGCTTTCAACTTTAAACTTTAAACTTTCAACTCTAACTGTCCAGTCTGGCGGGGCCCGCGAGCTTCTCCGCCGCGCAGACGTCGCCGCAGTCGCGAGCGGGACGGCGACTCTTGAGGCCGCTCTTGCCCGCTGCCCGACGGTGCTCGTCTACAAGGTAGGTCCCATTCTCGCCGCGTTTCTGAGGCGCGCGATAAACGGCGTGAAGCACGTAGGGCTCGCGAACATCATCGCCGAGAAGTCTGGCGCGGAATGCCCGATGCCGGAGCTTCTTCAGGAGAACTTCACCGTAGAGGCCGTGCGAGGTTACCTTGAACGCTGGCTTGGCGACCCTGCGTCGCGGGCTGAGGCGGCCAAGAAGCTCGACAAGACGCTCAATATGCTTGAGAGCCACGGCGACGCATACGCACGCATAGCCGAGATTTTGATATAATAGGAAACACCATGAAGCTTTCAGGAACGATTACAGCACTCGTAACACCTTTCTCCGGCGACGGTTCCGTTGACTACGGCGCGCTCCGCTCGCTTGTGGAGAGCCAGACATCGGCGGGCATCGAAGGAATCTGCTCGGTAGGAACGAGCGGAGAGTCTCCCACCCTCTCGCACGAGGAGCACCACAAGGTCATCGAAAAGACGATCGAATTCGCCGCGGGAAAATGCAGGATAATCGCCGGCACTGGTGCGAACTCCACGTCCGAGGCCATTTCGCTCACGAAGGCGGCGATTGCCGCCGGCGGCGCGGACGCATGCCTCCAGGTGACCCCCTACTACAACAAGCCGAATTCCGAAGGGCTCTACCGGCATTTCATGACGGTCGCGGACCTCGGCCTTCCCGTGGTGCTCTACAATGTCCCGGGACGCACCGGGCGCGAGATTCCGCTTGATGTGGTGGAGCGCCTCGCGAAGCATCCGAACATCGTTGCGATAAAGGAAGCCGCGGGCTCTGTTGAGCGTGTGAGCGCGATCAAGCACCGTCTCCCCGGTTTCACGGTCCTCTCGGGCGACGACTCGCTCGCGCTTCCGATGGCCTCGGTCGGCGCGGAGGGCGTCATTTCCGTCGCATCAAACGTGATACCCCGCGAAATGGGCGACATGATGCGCCTTGCGCTCTCGGGCGACTTCGTCGGCGCGAGGGCGGTACACGAGAAATACTATCCGCTTTTCCACGACCTCTTCATCGACGTCAATCCCGTCATGGTCAAGGAGGCGCTTTGGCTCATGGGTAGGATCGAACGGTCGTTCCGCCTGCCGCTTTGCGAGACCGACGACGCGAAGCTCGCGCAGATGAAGAAGACCCTGTCCACCCTCGGGTTGATTAGCCGCTAGTCGCCTGTCGGCGGCGTTTCAACCTTCCAACATTTTGTTTTTCCAATGCGCATAGGATTTGGATACGATTCACACGTCTTCGAGAGCGGGAAACCCCTTGTTCTCGGCGGGGTGATCATCCCCGAATGCGACGGACTCAAGGCGCATTCCGACGGCGATGTGCTGATCCACGCCGTGATAGACTCGCTTCTCGGAGCGGCGGCGCTTGGCGACATCGGCTCGCATTTCCCCGACACCGACGAACGCTGGAAGGGCGCAGATTCCGGCGAGCTCTTGAGGAGCGTCGTCTACGAGCTTCGCGGCGCAGGCTACTCGATAGAGAACATCGACGTCACCGTCATCTGCGAGCGTCCGAAGCTAAGGCCTTTCGTCGAGCTCATCCGCTCCTCGCTCGCCGAGCTTATGAGCGTCGGCATCGGTAGGATATCGGTGAAGGGAAAGACAAACGAGGGCATGGACGCAGTCGGCGCCGGCAAGGGCATCGCCGTCCACGCGGTAGCGCTGCTCAAGTAGCCGGCCTATTCGACAGACTTCGGCTTTACGTCGAGATAACCCGCGACGCCAGTCGTATTTGACGGGAAGTGGACTTCAACGCCCTTGCTCTCGATGAGCATCCTGATGTTCGTCTGCGCGATCTTCATCGAGTCGTATTTCATCGTGAGCGTCTTCTTGTCGAAGTCGAACTTGAACGAGTCGGTGAAGATGCCCTCGTAGACACGAGGCGGACGACCAGGGCTGCGGATGGTGAACGCGTCGACGACCTTCTGCCTGTCGGCCTCGGTCAGCGACGGCATCTCCACGGTGAACTCGCGGATGTCCTCGCGGCGGCATCCGCAAAGAGCCGCCAGGGATACGATTGCAATCAAGGACAAAGTGTTTTTCATGGTGTTTGCTGGTTGTTTCAGACAGGATTTACAAGATTTACAGGATTTCCTGATATTTCAGAGCGCTGAATGATAGAGCGCTGAATGATTTAAGAATCTTGTCAATCATGTAAATCCTGTCTAAAAGTTTTTTTATTACTGAAATGTGCTTACGTCCTTGTCGGGGCCGAAAGGCGAGAGGTCGCGAAGCCCCTTGATGATTGGCGGCAGCTTCTCGAGCACATAGTCGACTTCGGCATCGGTCGAATAGCGGCTCAGCGAGAATCGCACCGAGCCGTGGATCGCGGTGAAGGGCACGCCCATCGCGCGTATGACGTGGCTAGGGTCGAGAGAGCCCGAAGCGCAGGCTGAGCCGGTCGAGATGCAGATCCCGATGTCGCTTAGGCGGTAGGCGATCGCTTCGCCCTCGATATACTCGAACGAGACGTTCAGCGTGTTCGGGAGACGGTGCGCCTTGTCGCCGTTTACGCGGACGTTGGGGCAGGTCGCGAGGATCCCCGCCTCGAGCCTGTCCCTTAGCGCCGTAAGCTTTTTTGCCTCGTCGGCCATCCCGAGCCGCGCAAGTTCGCACGCTTTCGCAAGCCCGATGATGTAGGGGACGTTCTCCGTCCCGGCGCGGCGTCCGCCTTCCTGGTGGCCGCCGAGCATGAAGGGCTTGACCTTCGTTCCCTTGCGTACGTAAAAGATGCCTATTCCCTTCGGCGCGTGGAACTTGTGGCCCGACATCGCAAGCATGTCGACAGGGACCCTGCCGACGTCCACCGGGATCTTGCCTGCGACCTGCACCGCGTCGGTGTGGAAGATCGCGCCGCGCGCCTTGCAGATTTCGGCGATCTTCTCGACCGGGAAAACGGTTCCCGTTTCGTTGTTCGCCCACATCGTAGAGACGAGGACAGGGCGGTTCGCGGCCTTCGCCAAGTCGATTTCCGCGGCAAGCTGGTCAAGGTCGATCTGCCCGACGCCGTTTACCGGAAGTTCCACAGTCTCGAAGCCGAGCGCCTTGAGCCGGCGGACTGGCTGGAGGACCGCGGGGTGCTCAACGGCCGTCGTAATTACCTTCAGGTCCTTGCCGAACCAGTCGGCGGTGCCGCGAATCGCGGAGTTGTCTGACTCCGTCGCGCAGGAAGTGAAGATGACTTCCTCTGGCGAGCAGTTGAGGAATGCCGCGACCTCTTCCCTCGACCGGTCGACGAATTTTGCGACTTGTCCGCCGAAGGCGTGCATCGAGCTCGGGTTGCCGTACAGTTCGCCGAGAAAAGGAAGCATCACGTCCCGAACTTCAGGGGCGATCTGCGACGTTGCGTTGTTGTCGAAATATACTGTCTTTCCCATTGCGTGGATATTATACCACAAAATCGGGAGAGTCAGCGGTGCTTGACGGCGTGCGAGACGGCCCTCTGCGCCGAGTGCGCGCTGTGCATCGCGGCCTTCTGCGCCGAGTGCGCGCTGTGGATGGCCGCTTTTTGCGGAGCCGGGGCGCTGATGTGCGCGCGCGGCGTATTGTGCGGATAGGCGTGGGGGCCGCGGGGTGGAGGATGGTGCGGGCCGCTGCCGTATCTTCCGTGAAGCGGGAGTCGCCCGACCTCGTGGTGCCTGTATCCGCCGGTGCTGATGTAGCGGGGCTCGGAGTAGTATGTGGTCGTGGAGTACGTCACTGGCGCCACATATGCGGGTTCGGTGACGTATGTCGTCGCCGCCGGAGCTACATAGGTCGGCGAGCGGTAGTATGCCGGCTGTTCATACGCCACGCATCCCGAGAGGGATATGCCGAGCGCCGCGAGCGGAAGGATGAGTTTGCTGTCCATGTGACACCTGCCTTTCTGTTTGCACGAAGTTAGGGAGCTTTGCGCTTCATTTCTGACAAAATGACATTGCGGGAGATTATACCAAAAACACGCGACACACGCCAATGTCGCGCTTGCGCTCTGCGAGATAAAAAGAGTATAATATTCCGAAATCGCCTACCTGATGAACTCTTATGGCGGTTCGGATAAACTCTAAACAGAAAGGAAAGACAAAAATGTCTCGTGCATACAACTTCTCGGCGGGCCCCGCTGTCCTGCCGCTCGAAGTCCTCCAGGACGCGCAGAAGGACCTTGTCGACTACAAGGGCTGCGGAATGTCCGTAATGGAAATGTCCCATCGCGGCAAGGACTATGACGCCATCCACCAGGAGGCGATTGCCACGTTCAAGGAGCTCTGCGGCCTCGGCGACGACTGGGCCGTCTGCTTCATCCAGGGCGGCGCGTCGATGCAGTTCGCGATGATCCCGATGAACTTCCTCCCGAAGGGCGGCGCTGCCGACTACGCGAAGCAGGGCACCTGGTCCAACAAGGCCCTCAAGGAAGGCCAGAAGGTCGCGGCTCTCCGCGGCGCCACGGTCAACGTCTCCTGCGACTGCGCGAAGGACATCCCGACCCGCATGCCCAAAGCCGACGAGTGGAAGTGGGCCGACGGTTCCGCATACTACCACCTCTGCTCGAACGAGACGATCGCCGGCGCTGAGCTCAAGGAGTTCCCGAAGGTCGCAGGACCCCTCATCTGCGACATGTCGTCCGACATCCTCAGCTGCGAGCGCGACTACAACAAGTTCGACATGTTCTACGCGGGCGCCCAGAAGAACCTCGGTCCTTCCGGCATGGCCGTCGTCGCGATCAAGAAGGAGCTCGCCGCGAAGGGCGACGACAAGATCCCGACGATGCTGCAGTACCGCACGTACGTCGACGAGAACTCCCTCTTCAACACGCCGCCGACCTGGGGCATCTACATCTTCGGCGAGACGATGAAGTGGGTCAAGAAGATGGGCAAGGAGAACCTCTTCAAGCTCAACGCCGAGAAGGCGAAGAAGATCTACGACGTCATCGACGGCTCCGAGTTCTGGACCGGCACGGCTCTTCCCGAGTTCCGCTCCAACATGAACGTCACGTGGCGCATTAAGGGCGGCGACGAGGAGCTC
>CACYNF010000081.1 GCA_902775595.1 uncultured bacterium
GTAGTCTCCCGCGAAGCCCCAGTCGCGGAGCGAATTGATGTTGCCCATGTAGAGCTTGTCCTGAAGCCCCATCTTGATGCGGCCGACGGCCCTGGTGATCTTGCGCGTCACGAACGTCTCGCCGCGGCGAGGCGACTCGTGGTTGAAGAGGATTCCGTTGGAGGCGAATATCCCGTACGCCTCGCGGTAGTTGCGGACGGCCCAGTAGGCGTAGAGCTTTGCGACCGCGTATGGCGAGCGCGGGTAGAACGGAGTCGTCTCCTTCTGAGGGACTTCCTGCACAAGGCCGAAGAGTTCGGAGGTGGACGCCTGGTAGAACTTGGTGAGCTTGTCGCGCCCGGTGAGGTGGATCGCTTCGAGAAGCCGCATGGTGCCGAGCGCGTCCACATCTCCCGTGAACTCCGGTGAGTCGAACGAGACGCGCACGTGGCTCTGCGCGGCGAGATTGTAGATTTCGTCGGGCTGTATCTCGTAGACGAGCTTAACGAGGTTCGCGCTATCCGCGAGGTCCCCGTAGTGGAGGAAGAGCCGAACGCCGTTGATGTGCGGGTCTTGGTAGAGATGGTCGATTCTCTCCGTGTTGAACGTCGACGCACGGCGGATTATGCCGTGGACTTCATACCCCTTCTCAAGCAGCAGCTCCGCGAGATAGCTGCCGTCCTGCCCCGTAATGCCGGTAATGAGTGCTTTCTTCATTGGTCTTGTTTCCTTGGAGCACATATTATACCAAATCCCGCACCCCCAAGACCAACCCCTGACTCCTGACTACTTTGCGAGCTCGTACATCATAGTCGGGGCGTCCTTGCCTTCTCCGGCGGCGACGCTGACCGTAAAGACATACGCGCCGTCGACGTACTTGGCTGGGACTTTCCTCATGCGCATGCCGTCGGAGGCGAGCGCGTAGAGCGAAAGCCCCGCATTCGCGTTCCTGAGTGAGATCTTCGCGGAACCCGTCTTTGCGAGATACGGAAGAGTCCCCCACGCCTTTGTGTCAGTCCGCTTGTCGTTCGTGAAGGCCATGTCGGTATTCACAACGTCGGTGATGTGCAGGACCAAGACGCGGCGCGACTTCGCAAGCGGTGCGCCGTCCATCGCCGAAGCCGAGACGCTGCAGAACGTCGTCGCGCCAGAAACGGCGAGCGGCCCCGCCGAGAGGTCGTGCTTGTCGATCGAGCAGACCGCGGCCGTGCGCGGCGAATTGACCGAGAGGTCGCCGGCCTTCGTGCTGATGCGAATCTCCTTCGTGTCCGAGACAGCCTCGCCCGCGAACTTCGGAATGGCGCTCTTGGTAGCGGCAGTCCAGGTCTTCGCACAGGCGAGCTTCGGGCTTTCGCCGTTGTCGGCCGTGTAGGAGCCGATGCGAGAGGTGTAGCCGAGCTGCGTGAACGGATGCGGGAAAAGCCCATTCGCCCACATGTCTCCGAGACCGCGCCCGAACGCCTCGCCCTTCGTGACGCCGTAGCCGTAGGTCTCCTTGGCGGGCGCAACGTCGCCGCGTCCGAACATCAGCACGACCTGGCGCTCCGTGAGCTGGCCAATGGGGTCGCGGCAGATATCGAAGCCCCTCACCGCGTGGCCGCCGAACATTCCATCGCGCGAATGGCTCCAGGCAAAGCGGTAGAGCGCGTCCCAGTCCTGGAGCGAGGCGTAGGCGCCCATCATGAGTCCGCCGTCGCCGCGGAACTTGTTCGGCGGGCAGTAGTTGTACTCCGTTATCGTGAAGGGCTTCCCGAGGATGCGCGTCGGCGCCTTCATCATCGGCTCGTTGTACGTCGGGTTGCCGCTCTTGATGTCGGACGCCTGGTTGACGTGGAACGGCAGCTTCTGGTAGCTGGGCTGCGGATGGTCTCCGTAGCCATGGTTGTCGACTACCTCAAGCGTTTCGCGCTCGTAGGCCTGCGCCGTGTTGTCCCACCAGTTGCCTCCCGAGATGAGAGCATGAACTCCGGCGTCCTTCAGGCGCTTTGCCATGCGGACGTTCGCCTCGGCCTTGACCTTGTAGAGGAACTCCGCGAACTCCTTCTTCTTGCCGATGTCCTTGGCGGGGTACTCGGGATAGCCCTTCCCCTTCGCCCATTCGTTGTACTTCTTGACGTACATGTCGGCCGCACCCCACCAGACCGTCGCTATCGAGTCCTCGTTCATCAGCGTGACGAAGAGCACCGCGGGATCGTCCTTCCACTTGATGCCGGTGTAGGGGTTTACGTGGTCGAAGATCTCCATCGCGCGGCGGAACCACTGGTCCTCGGCCGGCTTGTGGATCGGCACTATGGCCTTGACCGTATTCGAGTTAAGCGGCTTGTCGAAACCCTCGCAGCTGCCGAGGCCGCCCATCGCGTAGAGATCGAACGTCGCGTAGATGCCAGCCTTCTTGCACTCCGCAAACAGGTAATCGAGCTGGTCGAGACGCGCGGGGGATATCTCGGGATAGGTCTTCCGGTTCCAGAGGTTGTTCCACTCGTCCTTCGTTATCGTCACGTCGATGTGGTGGAAGCGCACCGTGTTCCAGCCGCGGCGGACGAAATCCTGGACGACCCGCTTGCACTGCTCTTTAGAGAGGAAGTTCGCGTCGAAGCAGAGATTGCCGCCGACGAAGCGGACGGGCTTGTTGGGACGCTTGTCGAAAACGAAATGGCCGTCCTTAGTCACCTTGGCGAAACCGTACTTGCCGGCCGGGGCGTCGGCGGAAACCATGTTGGAGAAGTCGAGGATCGAGCCCTCCTTGATGTCATTCTGGAACGGGAAGACGCACCAGTCGGCGTTCGCCACCATTTTCGCGGGCGGCGGCGGAAGGTCGAGCTTCACCTTGCCAGCGGACTTCTTCAGCGAATCGGCAAACGCACCGTAAAACTCGAACTCGATCGTCGAGCTCGTCGCGGCCTTGGCGTCCGGGAAGTCGACGCGCAGCTCGAAGCGATCCTGCTTGTCCTTGCGGCCATCCCACAGGACGGGATTGCCCTTGGCGACGGAGAGGCCGAGCGTCTTGGCGCCTTCCTTTGACACGATCTTTATCGCGCCCTTTTCGCCGACGCCGATCCACTCGTCGCCGTACTCGGCGGGAATAGGCTTGCCCGACACGGTGCCGCCCGCGAAGTCGGAGAGAGGAAGCGGGAAGCGGATGTAGGCGCGTTCAAGCGCCATCGGCTTGCCGTCGAGCGAGGCGATCTTCCAGCGCGCGTGCGCCTTTGCCTCGCCCGACTTCGAGACGTCGTAGAACTCCTCGCGTATCGAAAGCCCGCGCGACCCGGCCCATATCTTCGCGGTGAAGAGAAGACCCCGGCCGAGAGCAGGATCGTCGATTGGCTCCTTCTTGTGCTCCTTCGCGGCGTAGTCCTGCGCGGTGTACGCCCAGTTGGGACCGAACGCGACGAAGTTCACGAATCCCCACTCTACCTTCGAGCTGTCGCGGACGATCCCCTGCACTTGCGGGAGTCCGCGGCCTTCGACGGAGATGTTCGCGGGCGTGTCCGCAAACGCGATTTGCGCTGCCGCAACAAGCGAAACAGCAGCAATGTAAACGAGATGTTGAGTTTTCATGGCCGCATTTTACCAAATGCCGCGCACATTGGGAATATACGATGGTATATACGAAAAGAGGCGGTGGAGCGGAGGCCTTGTTTTCGGCCGTTGCCTCTATTATCAGGCGCGAGGCGGTATTAGGCCGCGCTCCACGGCACGATTCACCGCATCTACGCGGTCGCGTGCGCCAAGCTTGGCGAAGACGCTGGAAAGTCGAACCTTCACCGTTATCTCGCTTACCTCGAGCGCCTCGGCAATCTCGCGGTTCTGCTTCCCCTCGGAGACGAGGCGCAGCGTGTCGATCTCCTTGTCGGAAAAAGTCGGCGAGGCCGCACGACGTTCGTAGATGACGCGCACGGGCTCAGGAATGTATCGCTCGCCAGCCGCAACAGCGCGTATCGCGGCGACGATGTCGTCTGCCGCCTCGGTCTTGAGGACATACCCCTTCGCACCGAGCTCGAGCGAGCGGTAGATGTCCTCGTCAGTTCCACTCGTCGTGAGCATCACAACTTTTGCCTTGGGGTTTGCGGCAAGGATCTCTTCAAGTGCCGCGATTCCGTCGGTTCCCGGCATCCTTATGTCGAGAAGCGTGACATCGGGCTTTACGCGCGCGACGAAATCCGCGGCACCTGCGCCGCTGTCGTGTTCGCCGACGAAGTCAAGGTCCTTGAAGAGCCGCACAGTAAACTTGAGGCCCATTCTCACGACCGAGTGGTCGTCTATCACCGCGACACGTATGCGCTTCATTTCCGCTCCTCCAAGATTACAGAACGCCATTCACCGTCATCGTTGAACGACACCGAGAAACCGCTTCGCGCCCCACGCTCGCGCATGCCCTCGAGCCCGAAATGCCCGGGGCCGCCTGCGCTCGCCGCAGGGTCGAAGGCACGGCCGTCGTTCTCGATCGACACGCGAAAACCGCCGTTCGCGCCCTTCCCGCAGGCGATACGCACTTTCGCCGCCTTGCCGTGGCGGACGGCGTTCGTGATGGCCTCCTGCACTACCGCCATTACGTCTCCCTTCACCTCCGTCGCGATGCCGCCCGAAAGCGGCTCGAGGCGTTGCTCCATTGCGACTGCGCGCGACGCGGAGATGCGGCGGGCGTAGAGAGCGAGTATCTCGTCGAGGCGCATCGTCAGTATCTCGTCGTTGCGGAGATTGTGGATAGCGTTGCTGACTTCGATGCGCGAAAGGTCGAGCATCTCGCAGGCGGCCGTAAGCGCCTCCTTCTGCTCGGGCGGCAACGACGACTCGACGGCCACGACGTTTCGCAGGAGAAGCTGTGTTCCCGCGATGTACTGCGAAATGCTGTCGTGAAGTTCCGCGGCGATGCGACGGCGCTCGTCGGCGACCGCGAGGTCCCTGATGCGCTTGCGACGGCGCTCGAGGAGAAGCCAGAAAAACGCCACCAGGAGAGGCACCGACATGACTATCGCGGCCGTGCGGAGAAAGGCCGTCGCCCCGGCGACCCATCTGTTCCACCCCGGAAGCAGGTGGATCGACTCGTCGCCTATCGCCTCAAGCACCGGGGCAAGCTCGATTCCCGACGAGCTGACATACGGCATCATCACACCGTCAATGTATACCATCTCGCCTGCAAATTGTTGAATGGCCTCTTCGCTAAGGCCGTGGACGCGCAGGGGTCCCTCGTCCGTCTCGAGGACAAGCTCCGGCATCTTGTGTTCGAACGCCGCAATCATCTTGAGCTCGCCGACGATTCCCTCAAACCGCACACGGGTATTGGACTTCTTGCCGTCGACGGCATCGCGAAGCCGCGTCAGCGGCGGCGGCGGCAGTTCCGTCTGGCCGATCTTCGTGATGCGCGCGGCAGTTACGCCCTGACGCACGATGAGGGGGTCTACGTAGCCGATCACTTCGACAATGTCCCCGACGCGCAGCCGATCGTAGCCGACGCGCACGGACTTCGGCACTTCGGGCATCGCGCCCGACATGTACATTCCGATTCCGTTGGGATCGCGTTCATCCACAAGGACTGCCGTGTCGTTGATGAAGGCGTGCGCAAACGCAACGACGCCGGTCACGACGCAGGGCGGCTTGTAGCGTATTGCGACGCGGTCGATCGACATGATCTCCGCGATGGTCGTCGGCCGCGGCTTGACTTTTAGCTCCACAAGGTCGCCCGCCGTAGGGAGGAAGGAATCCTCGTCGACCCTCTCGACAACAAGCTCGTTCTCGCCAACGCGCATGAACGGCGTGATGTCGCAAATGTAGGGCGGGGACGACAAGGTGCAGACGCTCTTGTCGTTCAGCACTACCTCGAACGAACCGCCGGCGCCGGCGAAGTCGATGCCGTACCTCGTGCCGGGACGGTTGTGCATTTCGAACTTCGCGGACATGGAATGTACCGCGCCATCCTCGGCTTCGGAGTCTCCCGAGGCGAACACGATCGGCCTCGCGTAACGGCTGTTGGCGTATTTCGGCTCGACTTCAAGCGGATCGGTCAGAGCCACCGCTGAAACGGTAGGAGCAAGTGCCCCGCTGAGAACGGAGAACACAACCGCGAGGGCTAGGACTTTTTCATACATAGCCATCGCCTTAAATTATATCAAATCTTTTCAGCCTCCAGCAGTCGAAACAGAAGTCTTCCGCGTATTCCGTGGTTAAGACATCCAACTTCAAACTTTAAACTTCAAACATCAAACTGCGCATCAAATCACGTTCAGAGAGCGGATGCAGGGTATGAGAGTGTTTGCGAGAACTTCGGAATTCAGCTGGTGTCCGCCGGGGAAGGTCTGGGACATGCCAGGGTAGTGTTGTTCAAAAGCCTCCCTCGACTCCGGGCCGACGAGCGTGTCGGCGTCCCCGAAGAGCCCGTGGCAGAGCATGCGGTCGTCATCGTCGATACCGTCGAACTGGCGCGATTCAAGTTCCTGGAAATGGGCAACCGTCTCCTTCGTGACGTGGAACTCGGTCTCGCCGTCCTTGCGCTTGTTCAGCCACTTGTGCTTGCCGACATAGAGGATGTCGTACTTCTTGGACGTCCAGAACGACGGGTTCACGCAGATGCGCGTAAAGCCGTGAAGCATCTGTGCGTACATCCCGCCCATCGACGTGCCGATGACGAGGTCGGGCATCTCGTCGTAGGCAAGCGCCTCGAGCGTCTTCTCGGCGACAAGCGGATCGAGCGGGATGTCCGGCGCAACCACGACTGCCCGATGCGCCGGTTCCGCTCGCTCCCAGAACCACTTCCGCAGCAGCTCGACAGTCCCGCTCGCACCCGACGACGCAAAGCCGTGAAGGTAAAGTATCTTTTTCATCTTTCAGTTGTAGACATTGTATCAAAACCTACCATCTCGCCAATGACCTCTTCTCGTACATCGCCTCGCCGACCCTGCGGGCGGCGCGACAAAGCTCAGGATAGGGCCGATCGCAGACATCGACGAAGCCTATCTCGTACGCCTCGCCGTCGCCGCGCCCCAAAAGCGGCTGGTCGCGGTACTGAAACCAATGGCAACCGACTATCAACGGATGCATGAGGCACCCTTCGACAAAACGCTCGTAGCTCCGACCTCGCTCGGTCTGATCCGCCACCGGGCAGAGCCCCGCCTTGAACATGCCGCGGTCGATGCATCCGAAGTGAAATTCACCGACGAGCAACGGCCTTTCTTCGCCCTTCGAGAATATCCTCTCCGAAATGTTGAAAACGGAATTCGCATACGCATTCACCGAAACGACATCGCAGTACCTTGCAGCGGTACGCCACAGCACGCCCCGCTGCCTGAATCCGACAAAACGACTGCCGAGGTAGAGCTTTCCGGGCGCAGCCTTGGCCAGCTCCTCGCGGCAAATGCGGAAATAAAGGTCGAGAAGCGGCTCGGCACGGACATCGCCCACTTCGGGAATCCACTTCTGGAATTGCAGTTCGTTGTCCACGAAAAAGCCGATGCACATCGGGTCGTTCGCGGCCTTGCGCAGAAGCGGGTCGTCGGCAAAACGCGCACGGATAGATGCACGCATCCTCTCCTCGAAATCAGGCGCGGCAAAATCGTATATGTTAAACTTTGGATGGCGCTTCACCCCCTTTGCCCGCTCAAGAACGCTTGCAACATATGGCTTCTTTGACTTCATGCAAAGCACCGGTGCGCTCCAGTTGCCGATGGTGTTTATTCCCCATGCGTCGAAACGGCGAATGACAAAATCATAGTAGTCGTCCTCGAAATCCCGCTTGTCGAACTTTCGTTCAAGATTCCACAATGTAAACGGCAGCTTGCCATCGGGCGGCAATGCCGTCTCAAACCATTCCGGATGCTTTGTGCCGTCAGTTATATCGGTCATCGTGCGAACGACGTCGACGCCGGTTGAGAAGAATAGATGTCCAGACGGCGTAACGAACCACCACCTTCCGTTGATCTTGGCCGTGCGGAAATTTGCCGAGGGCTTCAGCTGCGGGCCATCCTTCCAGCCGCCAAACTCATCCCACGACGCGGGACGAGGCGAAGCTGTCAACGCGGCCTTTTCGCGGGCCAAGTCATTCCTGAAATCTCCGTCCACATGAACCTTCTCCGGCCATTCCGAATGGCGATACTGTCCGTAGCGGTCGACAAACGGGAAAAAGGAATCGCCAGACGGCCGAGGAGCGCCAGGCAGCCCTTCAAGGCGGAGATTCGAAAGACGGCAGTCGACCACCCACTTGAATTCGTCCTCAAACGGCCATTGGCACTGGAACTCGATTGAATTGACATGGCGCGTATCGACAAGAAGCGGGCCACGAACCCCACTGGGCACTGCGTAGGTTTCCGGATGCGGCAGGAGAAGTCGCATCGTGCCCTTTTCGCCTGGATCAAGCGCGATGCCCGTGTTGACGGTGCGGTTCTTCGTAAAGTTTGCCACGGCATGGTCGGCGGCTTCAGAATTAGCCCCACCGCTTGACAGGTGCATCGTCAATCGCATTTGCCGACTTGTCGAAAGGTTCTCGACATCGACGGCAAGCCACTTCGCAGGCGAGAGGTCGAACGAACGGCGACCATTCTGCGGCTCGACGCGCAAGCCGCACGACCATTCGGCGCTTGGCATGCACAGCCTCACCGCGTTCGCGCCATCGGGTTCTATTTTTGCGCCATGGACGGCTTGGAGACGACAGGTGTCATTAAGTTTGAGCTCGTTGTTCCACAACGCCGCCGGACTGGCGCGAACAGCAGCATGATCAACCGCTTCGCCGTTTGGAGGCGGCGCAACTTCAACGAGCGCCGCAAGAATCGCAATTGACGCTAAACTTGCCGCGCCCATAAATACGATGTCTACCTGATAATCACGAAGAAGCCGCCGCCGACTGTCAATGTGCCGCCACCGGCGGAATCGGCGATAAAGCCCTCGATGTCTCCTGCAGAGTATGTGCCAGGCGCGAGCTTCACACCGTCAAGCTCTGCTGTTGTCACCACCACCGCATTGCCATGGAGGTCCAATGTGGAATTCGCCTCTATCGAAAGACCAGTCAACTTGAACCTTGACGCGTCTATCGCAACAACGCCTCTGTCCGCGATCACGAGCTTCGCCTTGGCGAAATCTTTGGCATCATCGCCGCGCTCTGCCGCCGGAATCCACGTCGCGACGTTCGAGGTGTCATACGAAGCTTTGTTCTTCACGTATATCGTTCCCCCCTTCTCGCCGTCGGACTTGCCCTGTAGGTAGATCGTACCGGCGGAGGTGTTCTGGTTGCGCACATTCGCAGAAGGCGCCCCATTGGCGATGACCTGGTTGGTGGACACGCCCGTCGCAGTAATCCGCGACCAGACGCCAGCCGTGCCGACGTCTTCGTCTAGTACGCGAATCGACACACGGCCGCCAGCGCCATTGTAACCTTCATCCCACGCGATGCTGCCCGCAGGTCCGCTCGCCGAAATACTGCCGCTACCGGAAAGCGTCTGCGCCGTGATGTTGATTGTGCCACCCGAGCCTGCGCCTTTGTAGAGCACGGGACCTTCCGCCGTCGCCTTGCCATCGAGCGTGAGCGCGCCGTTCACCGTCAGCTTGAGTACGCCGCCGCCGGGGCTTTCCTTCTCGTGGCTCAACACGGAGTTGACCGCGGGGAGACACGGGGCGAAGACAGAGTCGTAGCAAATGTTGCCGGAGGAACCGGCCATCTGTCCCCCGTGGCGGGCGGGACCAGTCGTGAAACCGGACGCACCGCTGGCAAGACCGGCACTGTCCGCGTAGAGCCAGCCGTCGGAGGCTACGGTAAGATTGCCGTCCACGGTGACGTCGCAGGTTGCGAAATCGTCAAACGTGCCCGACATCCTCAATCCACCGATGGCCGCGCCACCGGAGACCGTCACGTTGCCGTCGAACGTGTAGGGCGTTGACGCCTGAAACACCCACTTCCCCGCGAGC
The DNA here is from genome assembly GCA_902775595.1 of uncultured bacterium. Lineage (GTDB taxonomy): Bacteria > Verrucomicrobiota > Kiritimatiellia > RFP12 > UBA1067 > UBA1067. The sequence continues at coordinate 9,868 of CACYNF010000081.1, forward strand.
GCATAAGGACCACCCGACTGCACATCCGTGAAGTGTATCGTTCCGCCCTCGTAGAGGATGCCCGCCGTGCGGTCGGACGTCGAGGAGATAGCCGCAAGCGGGATGTTGAGCGTCGTTCCCTCAGGCACCACAAGAATGCCGGAGTTTCGGAACCGAAGCTCGTCGAGGGTCCATGTTTCGCCGGACGGAATCGGCGTGGCAGCATGCCGGGTGTGCAGATGTTGGCGGTACTCGGTGGAGGTGACCGTCACGTCGTCCACGACAAGTGTCCCGTTTGTCTGGACTCGCGTCTTCACGAAGACGGTGCCCGCGCCGCCACTCTTGTTCCATGCACCGACGGTGCCTGTAGCCGTGACGTTCGCGAGCGGGAACGACATCGAGTCTTCGCCAGTAACGTAGAGCGCCACACGTCCGCCCCCGCCGCCGGAACGACCGCCTGCCTGCGAACCATAGCCCGATGCATTGATGAGGCCAGAACCTTCGATAGACATTGCGGAAAGCCAAATCGATCCGCCGGCGCCGAAGATGTGGTTTTCCTTGTCACTTGCCGAAGGCCGCGCGAGAAGTTGCCCGTCGACGGTGGCCGTGCCCGTCACGACGATACGGATAGCTCCGCCACCAGTAAGCCCCGAAGAGCCGCCGCCCGCACCGATGTCGGTCGGATTCCTGAAATCGCCGTAAACCTGAGACCACGCCGTAACCGAGCCGCCGTGCGTACCAGCAGTAACGCCGTTCGGATATCCGCTCGCATATCCCTTGCCTGTCGCCGTGATCTGCACGCCGGACGCAATCGAAAGATCGCCGCCGACGGTCAGGGATAGACGGTAGGTCTGCGCATTCGAGTTGGCCGTCTGCGTCATCGTGCCGCCGGAAACCGTGCAATCTTCCGTAACGGCAAGCGCGGCAAATGCGCCGCTCTCGTAGGTCGTCTGGAGTTCGATCGTGCCGGTGAAGGCATCGGTCTGCGTCCAGGACTTGACCGTGTGCGTCGCGGCGGCGTCCCAGATGCAGCGCGCGTTCGAGAAGTTGCCGTCGAAGAGAATTTCATCCGTCGCGGCCGGCGCGCCGGCGGGAATCCAGTTGGCACCGTCGGAGGCGTTGCCCTTCGCCGCCGCAACCCAGGTTTTCTTCCCTGCCGGCGCGGCAAGATTGAAGAGTGTCAACGTCGCGGCGTTCGATGCGGGGAGCTCGTAGTTGCCGGCCGCGAGCGCGACAGTGATCGCGACGTCCGCCGTCACGTCTCCGTCCATGAGAGGCGTGACGGGAAGAACAACGCTCGTCTCGTTCGCAGGAATCGTCACCGCGACGGGCGCCGCCCATGTCGTTCCTTCAGTGCCCGCGCTCCCGGAAATCGTGTAGTTCACCGTAAGCGGGAACGGATCGGCGCTTGCACGCGCAACAACAACGCCACCTGTGACCGAGCCGTATTCGTATGCATCCGTCGTCGCACCGAGCGAAAGCGCGCCCGTGTAGATCGTACCAGAAACCTTCTCGTCCGAACCACCCGCGCTCTCTGCAAGGACCGAAACCTGATATGTCTTGTCCGGCGCAAGGCCGGAGACGGTGCCCGAAGCTGTCGTATTCGTAGCGACGGCCGTCGCAAAGGCATTCGTTGTCGCTGCCGTGTCGTCGGCCGCGATCCACGAAACCGTGTCGGCCGCATTCTCCAACACCTCCGCCGAAACTGCGTAGGTCGCCGCGCCGGTGCGCGTGAGTGAGACGGCGCCAAGCTGCGGCGTCGTGGAGGGCGTAACGACGGCAACATCAGAGAGCTTCGTGCCGACGGCGATTTCGTCGAACATAACCTTCCCGCCGTTCGTCTTGTAGGAGCCGTCAATGAACATCACCTTCATGGCGGAAGCGGTTACGGCGCTTGCTACAGCAAGGTTCTCTACCGTCCATCCGAAAGTCTTCGAGTAATCGGCGATGGGCGACACATAAACTTTGGCCGTGCCTGCGTCATAGTCGAGCTCGACGATGCCGATGTAGGTCGTTCCAGCCGAAATGTTCTGGAGGACTGCTGAGTACTGGCCGCCGATATTGACGCCAATGTCGACGCGCTGGGGATTTGCGCCGGGGCTCGTGAAGCCAATCTGGATGCCGTTGTTCTTGAGATTGGCCTGGTTGTCGTAGGCGTTTGCCGCGGGCGTCGCGGAAATGCCCGTCCTGTAATAACGCCAGGATGTCGCCTTGAGGGAGTTCAAGGTCGTCGAATCGATTTTCATCAGGCAGCGGTAGTAGAGCTTGCCCGACGTCGGCATCGTCGAGGTGATGGCGCGGTTCTTCGCGCGGAGCTCCGTATCAGGCGCGGAGGAGTTCGTGTAGCCCAAACTGCCGCCGCGCGCGGAGAACTGGTCGCCCGTCCCCTCCGCGAAGGCGTCGGGCAAGGACAGCCCGTTGTTCCGAAAGGTGAAGACGACGGCGGAGGTGTCGCTCCACGGATAGTTTTTGGAAACGCCCGTCGTCCAGGCTTCGCCTTTGGCGTTATCACTCTGGAGCTTGTGCGTGTCGGACGTGTTGAGATACGGCGTGCGGTCCTGCCCGTCGGTCGCCGTGGCGAAGCCGTCGTAGAGCAGAAGATCTGCGCGCGCGACAAGTGCGCCTACACACACAGCAAAAAGAACACTAACTGAAATCCTGGAATTAATGATGCATTTCATATTTTATCCTATACTCGTCAGTTGAAGTTGGCTGAACTGCGCGAAGCCCGCATAAACATTAGGCAAGATCGCGTTTGATCTCCTCACCTTTTGGGTGATGTCAAATTCGGTCGGCAAAAGGAAGCGTGGCGCTTCCTTTTTTCGTATACTTAATATTGAACAAACAAGTCACGAAAGAAAGGAAACGCCACATGAGTGATTCTAAAGCCGCAAAATCTCGTCAAGCTCTACGGCACTGCGGTCGACGTACCCGCGTTCGGAGGCCGCCTCGAGGTCGACTGGTCGCCCGGAGAGCGCGTCACGTCCGTCGGAGGGCTCGTCTACTTCGCGACGTTCCTCAAGGAGACGGGTCTCTTCGACAGGCTTTGCGAGGACTTCCCGATCTGCTACAGGAGCAACAACTCCAGCTCGAAACGCGACATCGTCGGCACGGCCGTCCTCGCGATCCTGCTCGGGAAGACACGGTACGTCCACATTGAGGCGATCCGCCACGACGAGGCCGCGCGGGAACTGCTCGGACTGGGCGAGATCGTCTCCGACGCGACGGTCCGGCGGGCGTTCAGGCGGGCGAACGAGAAGAAGCTCGACGCCTGGCTTTCTGCTCGTGCACAGGTACGTCATCGACATCGACAACACGGTCAAGCCGATCTACGGGCACCAGGAGGGCGCGGAGCTCGGCTACAATCCGATCAAGCCCGGAAGGCCGAGCCACAACTACCACTCGTTCTTCATCGGCAAGGCCCGCATCGCGCTCGGCGTGGACGTCCGGCCGGGCAGGCAGCACTTCGGTCGCTGCGGCATGAAGCGGCTCTGGGCGCTCATAGACGCGCTTCCGCCGAACCGGTGGCCGGCGCTCCTGCGCGGCGACGTCGGCTACGGCAACGACGCGACCATGTGCGAGGCGGAGGCGAGGGGCATTCCCTATCTCTTCAAGATCAAGCGGTCGCGGAACATCCAGAATCTGTTCAGGATCCTGTCCGGCGGCAAAGGATGGAAGGACTGCGGCTCCGGCTGGGAGTCGCTGGAGCAGCGGGTCAAGCTCGACGGGTGGCAGCGCAGACGCCGCGTGCTGTTCATACGGCGTCCCGCCGAGAAGAAGGTCGAAACCGTCGAGCCGAAGAAGACCGGCAGGAAGCCGAGGGTCCCGAAGAAGTCGACTGCACTCGTCCCAACGGCTCCCGCGGTCGTGAAGCAGGCGGAGTTCGACTTCGTGAAGGACGTCAAGGGCCGCGAATGGGATTACTGCGTCCTCGTCACGAACGACGAGAAGATGGACGCGGTGGCCCTGTCGCAGCTCTACCGCGACCGGGGTGACTGCGAGAACAACTTCGACGAGTTCAAGAACCAGTGGGGCTGGTCCGGCTTCACCACGCACAAGCTCAAGTCCTGCAGGACCATGGCGCGGCTGATCGCCATCGTCGCCAACTGGTGGAACGTGTTCTGCCGACTGGCGGATCCGACCGCGCACCGCGAGGCGATCACGTCAAGGCCCGCCTACATGGGGATCATGGGGCGCATCGTCGAAAGCGGGCGCAAGAGGATCATTCACCTCACCTCGACGCATGCGGAATCCGAGCTGATCCAGCGGGCGCTCGGCACGGTCGCGGCGTTCTTCCGGTGGCTGAAGTCAACTGCCGAGCATTTGGACGAGAAGACACGCTGGTACGTCGTCCTGCGGTGCGCTTTTCGCAAATTGCTGATGCCGGAACAGCCCTTGGGGGAGGTAATCCCGATCCAATAGCACCTCGACGGGAAATTGGTCAGGCAAAAACCGGCTTCTGAACGGAAGCCGGGCGGGAGGGTGTTGTCATGCGGCGAAAGCCGCGTCGGTCGGGAGCCCAACTGACGAATTTAGG